>JAHDCG010000272.1 GCA_020629965.1 Saprospiraceae bacterium
CGGGCTGTCGGTCACGGCTTGTTAAAATATGCTCGTGTCTGCCCTCGTTTCCGGCTTCTCTATTTCCCGGTTCACAAAAACACAACAACATGAAAAACGTATTCCTCTGCCTCCTCCTCCTCGCCGTCGGCAGCGTACACTGCTCCGACGACGAAGACATGACTAACCCCGGCGACGACATCCAAGGCTTCGACCTGCTGACCGAACTTAACGGGCATTGGGTCGGCAGCAACCAAACGGCTTTCGGCTTTTACGATTGGTTTGCTTTTGATTTCAGACCGATTTCCGCCTCGCATCTGCATTCGATTTATGAGGGCGGCTCCAATCAGAATATTATTACTTCGGTTTTTGTGGCGGACTTCGAGGGGCGCAGGCAGATAATGGCGCGCAACGGCGGTTGGTTGGGCAATCAATACCGAGCCACCTACTTTGTCTTGGACAGAGCCACCGACGACGGCACGGAAAAATACTACCGCTTGGTCGATGCCGTCGGCAAAGAAAATCGCGCTTACATGGAGTTTCGCTTCGCCGGCGACACGCTGCGCTTCGACGCTTACAAAGACAACAGCGGCACTTTGGACGCACCGATTCGACACATGGGCTTTACGGGCACGAATTACAATCCGCAATTTTCGCAGGCGGCGACGGAGCTGTTCGACTTTCCGCAGGCGGTCGCGGAGGTAAATTTGGAGGGGCGGTTCGTCAATCTCATCGACCCGGACTCTGCCTTGTTTTTGGAAGAAGAAAACGACCCCTTTCCCAAAAGTCAACACGGTCACGTGAGCGATTTGCGCATCGACCTGCTGCGCGATGTGGCTGTCGCCGATGCCGACCTGCTGCTCTACCTCTCCACGGAGCCGCTGATAAATGCGTTCGGTTTTGTGGATTTTGAAAACTTAGACCGAAAGGTCGTCCGCACCATTGATATACAGGCGAACGAGTCCACCTACACGGCGACCTACCTGCACCCGGGCACCTACTACCTCACGGCTTTTTCGGACGAGGACGATAACTTGTTTCCGTCGGCGGGAGATGTGAGTAGTGTGAGTCAATTTTTTGAGGTGCGGCCGGAGCGGGTCGAGGAGACGAGTTTGCGGGTGGATATGGAGATTGAGTGAGGAGTATTGTTGGCGCGAGGGTGTCCCTCGTGCCTCACATCTGACCGCCTCGGGCAGAATCGGAAAACGTACTTTCCATTTTTCCGGAGACGAGTCAATGCTGCTCACCTTGAGAGGCTCGTAAGAACAGAATCAAAAAAATGTAGATTTACACCAACTAAATTTATTGATTTAGTAAATTTAATTTAGTATTTTTGCACTGCATGAAAACCAACAGATAAATGGACTTAATCGATAAAGAAACAGGTGATAAGCTCAATGGTATAATTGAATTGTTGGATGAAGATAAAATCGCGAGCCTCTCCAATAGCAAGAACTTCACTTTTGATTGGGGAATTGAAAAAAACAATCAAGTCTATACTATTTCAATTATAAATGACAACGAGATATTAGGGCTGATGTCGATAATCGACGTTCCTCACGAATTTCGAATTCACATTAATTTGATTGAAGCTGCGAAGGGGCAAAGAGGTAAGCATAAAACTATTCTTAACATACCCGGCTGCCTAATCGCTTTTGCCTGCCGAACAGCATTTAAGAAAGGGTATGACGGTTTCGTATCATTAACACCAAAAACGCGATTGAGAAATTATTACTCGAAAACTTATGGTTTTATGGGAATGGGTACTCAAATGGCAGTCTTCGGTCAAGACTCTTTTCTAATCATTCAAAAATACTTACAAGATGAAGAAATTTGAAAAAATATATCAGGAACTCAGTAAGAAGTTTACCGACGAAGAAATCGCGGAGGCAATGCTCATCCCGCAAGACTTAACCGAAAAAGAAAAAGAGGCAGCAAATGAAGAAATGCGTCGTATCCGACTAAAATTGCTGAGCGAACAAACCGAAGAACAACGGATTTTTTCGGACTTGCTGAGATTTAAATACCAATTAGAAGATTATCTGAAAAAAGGTGTTTTTAATGAAGAAAAAACCTTCGGTAGTTATCTGAATGAGTACGTGAGAATTTTGAAAAAAACGAAAAAAGAATTAGCGAGTGACCTAAGCACGCATTACACCCGAATGAGCAGAATTTTCAATGACAAGGAAGACCCGAATGTCGAGCTGACCTACAGATTAGAAAGGCATTCGGGCAA
>JAHDCG010000151.1 GCA_020629965.1 Saprospiraceae bacterium
TTCGGGCTAAGCTTATTCTTCCTTTTACTCGGAAATTTTTTAGCCGCACAAACTACCGTCACCGGCACCCTTACCGATACCGCAGACCTGCCGCTGCCCTACGCCAATGTCATCGAAGTCAACACCAAAAACGGAACCGTCAGTGATGACCGAGGCAACTTTTCGATAACCGTCAAAAGCGATACCGCAAGCCTGCAATTCAGCTACGTCGGCTGCCAAACTCAGGTAATTGCTTTAGCGGGCAGAAAAAAATTGCAAGTCCGACTTGCCGCCGCAGAACTCATCATCTGCGAAGTCATCAGCCGCAGCAGCCCGATAAACGTTACCCTGCCCGTACCGCAAAACGACCTGACGCAACTCTACCTGCAACGCGACAACGACCTCTCGCCCGCCCCCGTCCTCAACCGCGTACCCGGTCTGTACATGCACTCCGGCGCACTCAATACCAACCGCATCACCATTCGCGGGGTCGGGAATCGCAGCCCGTTTTCTACCACAAAAATCAGAGCTTACCTCGACGAAATTCCGCTGACCTCGGGCGACGGAGAGACCGCCGTAGAGGACATCGACTTCAGCTTAATCGAAAAAATAAAAGTCTATAAAGGCCCGACCGCGAGCATTTACGGCGCGGGTCTCGGCGGGATGCTGCACCTGCAAACGCCCGAATTATTGACGAGCCGAAAACTGACTTTCAACACAAAAACTACCGTCGGTTCTTTCGGACTTTTGCGCAATGCGACTAATATTTCCTTTCGCCCGCACGATAAACTGCAAATGCGACTCAACCTCAACCGCACACAACGCACCGGCTACCGCGCCAATAACCGCTACGAACGCGACGGCAGCGCGTTTTTGCTCAAATTTACCCCGACTTACAAACACAAAACTTCGCTGATTGCCAATGCTGCGGCGGTTAAAGCCTTCATTCCGAGTTCTTTAAATCGGGAAGATTACCTGAACAACCCGCGTGCCGCCGCCGCGAATTGGGCAGCCGCAGAAGGAAACGAAGACTACCGAAAAACGCTGCTCGGCATCACACACCGCAGCATTTTGGCGGAAAATATCGGTACAAAAAACTTTGGCAACAGCA
Organism: Saprospiraceae bacterium; assembly: GCA_020629965.1. GTDB lineage: Bacteria > Bacteroidota > Bacteroidia > Chitinophagales > Saprospiraceae > JAHDCG01. The sequence continues at coordinate 1,091 of JAHDCG010000151.1, forward strand.
CCGCGCTATTCACGACTTTTCGGGAGAACGACGAAGTGCGCCCCTTCAATACTTTGCGCGAAAACAGCCGGGTTTTCGGTCTGCGCACCGCTTTTAATTTGACGGAAAACGGCAGAGAAAACGAGCCTTTTCCGCTGCTGTCGGTCGGCACGGAAATTTTTCGGGAAAACTACGAGTGGCAGACTTTGGCCGTTGATAATGCCGCCGATACATTGAGCGATAACCGTGAAAACCGCAATTATTACAATCTTTTTGCGCAGTATTACTACGGCATCAGTCCGCAGTGGTATCTTTTGGCGGGCGTGAATTACAACAAAACCCGCTACGACTACGATGATTTGGCACAAAACAACGGACAGGATTTGTCGGGTGATTATGAATTTGACGGCATCGTTTCTCCGCGTCTCGGTCTGACTTGGCATCGGGATTATCGGTGGTCGGTTTTTGCGACGGTCAGCCACGGTTTTTCACCGCCGAGTCTGTCGGAAACTTTAACGCCCGACGGCGCGATAAATCCCGACATTCAGCCCGAGCAAGGTTGGAATTTCGAGGTCGGCAGTCGCGGAAAATCGAGCGGCGGCAAGTTGCAATACGAAGTTTCGGTGTACACCATGTTCATCGACGACCTGCTGGTAGCGAGACGGGTAGCGGAAGACCAATTCGTGGGTTTGAATGCGGGAAAAACGCGACACAGCGGCGCGGAGCTGTTTTTCTCTTACGAAGTGCTGCGCAAAAATCGGCAGGTGCTCGACCTGTGGACGACCTACACTTTTGCGGATTATAAATTTGTCGATTTTCAAGACGGCGACGACGATTACAGCGGCAACGAACTGACGGGTACACCGCCGCATCATCTTAACCTCGGCGCAGACTACGCACACGACGGCGGGTTTTACGGAAATTTGAATTACAAATACCTCGCAGCTTTCCCGATACGCGACGACAACAGCATTTACTCGGAGGCATACAGTTTGCTGAATTGTAAATTCGGTTACCTTTTATCGGCGGGCAAGAAGTGGTCTTTCGACTTTTCGGGCGGTGTCAATAATGTGCTGAACGAAAAATATGCTTCGCAAATTCTGATAAACGCGGGTAGTTTCGGGGGGAATGCGCCGCGTTATTATTATCCGGGGGAGCGGGTGAATTGGTATTTTGGAGTGAATATCACTTGCAATTTACGGTGACAAATTTTTTTAAATAAAATACAAGAAATCGGAAACTGATAAGTCCCTGTCGCTGTTACAATTACACACAGCGCACAAAAAGCCCAAATCAAAATAAAAATTACTTTAAAAAAGTATGCTTTATGGTTTGGAAAACAACTTAGACCTTGTATCTTTGCGTCGCTTTAGAAAAAAGGCTTTAAAATAAGCAACTTTTCTTACTTGATTTCGTAGCTCAGCTGGTAGAGCACTTGACTTTTAATCAAGGGGTCCTGGGTTCGAACCCCAGCGAAATCACAAGCAACCTAAGCCTCGTCAATTCATTTTGGCGAGGCTTTTTTGCGTTTCAGCCCTTCTTTTCCCTTACTTTTGCGGTCTGCATTCATAAATAAAATCACGGCTATGCAAAAGTTTTTTCTGTTGTTTCTCTCCTTCACATATTGCCTCTCCGCTTTCTCCCAAGACAATCGCGTTTTTTATGCCGGCGGCAATGCCGGTCAGGTTTTCTACGACGTTGCGCAAATTGAAAACGAAAAGTTTTTGGTAGCGGGTACTTGCGATAATGCCTCGTGGCTGCCCGCCGATGTGCCGACGACTACCTTAACTGCGGACGGTATTCCCAACGCACAAGGCACCGAAAAAACGCCGTTTATTTTGCTGCTGAACGCGGATTTGTCACTGCAACACGCTGTCCTTTTGCCCGCCGGCAGCGCGGAAGATATTCGTTATTTAAAATTTACCAACGTGCCCGGTGAGGCGACGGGCGACCTTTTTATTTCGGGTACGACCCGAGACAGCCGCGATAACGACGGCGGTTATTTCATCGGAAAACTCAACGATAATTTCGTCAACGGCATTCCGACCGCATTCGCGTGGACGCGAGCGGTGTGGGCGGAGGGCGCGGTGCAAAATACGCAGCCCTGGGATGTCGGCGCGGACGGAAAAGTCGTGTACGCCGTCGGGCAATATCAAGCCTACGATTGGGCTGCCGTGTACCGTTTGGATGCTGACGGAAATCGGGAAGTCGTGGAAAATTGGCGGCAGCATTGGGGCAGCGACGCCGGAGAAAATTTTGAATGGCGCAATACGCCCGCCTCGGATTTTGCGGGGTCGGGGGCGTTGCAGTACAGTGCGATTATGTTTAAAAGAGCGGGGCGGTGCAGTCTGCGTTCGTGGTCGCAGGCTGATTTCGAGACAATCATACCCGACGGCAACGGCGGCAGCAAGCAAGGAAAATACCCGCTCGATGCTTTCTTTGCCGAACCCTGCGACCCCGCCTCTCCTTCGCAAAATATGCCGGGCTACACCGGCTATTCTTTGGCGGAAACCACGACTTTCGGTCCCACCGCCGTCACTATCGACCGCCGCACTAATCACCTTTATTTCGGCTTTAATCCGAAAAGTGTACTACCGGGCGGGCAGCCCGATTTTGAACCCGCCGTGGTGGCTATGGACGAGACCGGCGCGTTAAAATGGTGGAGTCGGCTGTACCACGAAATTACTCCGGAGGGCGATATTGTCAACTCTTCGCCCGACCAATACATCGACGCGCTCGCCGTTGATTATTCGCAGCCCGCCGCCGCCGCTTTTTTGACGGTTAATGCGCGCTGTCACGGAAATAATGTCGAAAATTTGTGGGAGGGAAATGAAATTGCGGCAAACCCGGCGGCTTGGGGCTTTCAAAATCGTTTTACCGGTAATAGCGGAAATATTCACATCAGTTGGTTGGGAAAATTGAAATTACAGTCCGGCGATTTGCACCACGCTACCTACGTCGCCGAGTATGCGGAGGGGGCGGACGGACTCGGCGCACCGCACGCCGACCCGCTGCTGGACGGCTGGCCCGACCCCAACGCCGGTTGGCCTACGCTCAACACGACCCGTTTGGCAAAAAACAATCTTAAAGTAACCGCCGACGGTTCGGTGTGCATCATCGGTAAGGGGCGGCGCACGATTACGACCGCCAATGCCTACCAAAAAATGGTATTGCCCGCCTCGGGCGAGCTTTCGACGTGGAACAGTTTTGCGCGGGTTTACCCTGCCGATTTGAGTGCGCCCGCTTACAGTTCGCTCGTCGTCGGGGATTGGGATACCGCGACCCAAGCGGGCGGTGACAACGTGAATTTGTACGGGATTTTTAAAACCAAAGACGGCATCATCGCGGTGGGAGAACATCAGGCGGACGAAAACGGAAACGCCCTTGGAAATCCGATACCGACCGCAAATCCGCCGGCTTGGGGCACGGATTTACCCGACGGGCAAACGGGGGTTATTGCTTATTTGACCGCCGCAGAAATCAGCAATCCCGCAGACGGAAGCCCGACGACATCAGCAAATACCGTTGCCGAAAATCCGGCGAAATATGAGATTTTTCCCAACCCCGCTGCGTCTTCGCTGCGCATTGTGTCCCCATTTCCGACTGAAGAAACGACGCTGCGTATTTGCACGACGGAGGGCAAATGTCAGAAAACGCTGCGTTTTACCGACCGGGTGATGCAGGATATTTCGGACTTGGCGGCGGGCGTGTGGTTTTTTAATTTTGAAAACGGAGCGGGAAGAGTGACGGAGAGGGTGGTGGTGGTGCGGTAGTTCTGTATTTGTAAATTCCTTGCTTCATTGCATGATAAACTTTTTTGGTAATTACTTAGGTGTCTGACACTTGACCCCGGCAAACAACGAAAAGGTTGCATCTTACCGAGGTTTTGCGAATATAAAGTGTTTGACACCGATGCTGATTTAATATCGGTGTCAGACGCTCCTCTTCGCTTAAACCTTAGATATTATTCGCAATATTTTCGCTTTTTATCGGTAGCAGCGTCAGACACCTAAATAGTTACCTTTTTTGAAGTAATATGGAGATGCGTCGTTCGCTTGCAAGGGTAAAATCATACAAACTCCCAAAAAAGTCGAAAATAAAATCCAAATAATCTTGTAAATCCTGTCCAAAAATATCTGACATTTTAAAAAATGCAAAAAACAAAAGACGGCTTCAAAACAATCACCGCTGCAAGCAAAGAAGCGTGGCGCGAGTGGCTCGCCGAAAACCACGATAAAGAAAAAAGCGTGTGGCTCGTCATTTATAAAAAAGACAGCGGCATCGCCGGCGTCAACTACGAAGAGGCACTGCGCGAAGGTCTTTGCTACGGTTGGGTGGACAGCAAACCCAACAAACGCGACGCCGAGAGCTACTACCAATTTTTCTCAAAACGCAACCCGAAAAGTAATTGGAGCGGAAAAAATAAACGCTTAATCGCCGAACTGACCGCCGCCGGAAAGTTAGCCGAACCCGGAAAAGAAATGGTGCGCATCGCCAAGGAAACCGGCACTTGGGACGCCCTGAACGACGTGGAAAATCTCATCGTACCGCCGGATATGCAGGTTTTATTCGACAAAAACAAAACGGCTTTTGAAAATTGGGAAAACTTTCCGCCCTCCACCAAACGCGGCATTTTAGAATGGATTTTTAATGCCAAACGGCAGCCGACGCGGGAGAAACGGATTAGGGAGACGGTGGAGAAGGCGGGGGAGAATGTGCGGGCGAATCAGTACCATAGTTAGGTTTTTGTAAATAATAAAATATTCTGCACGAAATTTCGTTAAATTATTGATAGTTTCTGTCAATTAAATTATATTTTTGCGAAACTATGGACATTATAATAAAAATAAAGAAGCTGAAGAAGATAGCGAATAGTGCTACGAAAATTCAAGCTGCTTACGGCGCGAAAAGAGCGCGCGCTCTCATCGCAAGATTGGAAGACCTCAAAACTGCCGAAACTTTGGAAGACACACGATATTTACCCGGACGTTACCATGAATTGACGGGGAATCGTAAAGGTCAATGGGCTTGTGACTTAGACCAACCTTATCGCCTTATTTTCGAACCGACTGCAAATCCTATTCCGACCAATGAAGACGGACAATATCTTTGGAATGAAATAACTATTGTCGCAATCATGGAAATTACCGATTATCATTAAATTTCTACTTGGCGAATTGGGGTTGAAATCAATTTCAAAAAATACTTGAAAACGCTGTTACTTACGCGTCAGAGCGTGACTTTCATTAAATTGGAATTGAAACTTTTTTTTGCGTTTAATGGTACCTTTTGGAATTGAAATAAAAATAATTGATACGACCTTTTAAATTAACTCGAAATGGCAAATACAAATAACAATGAATATAACCCCGATTATATGTCTCACGCCGGCACAGTCCTGCGTGAAAAATTGCAGGAAATGCAAATGTCCTCAAAGGAATTTGCGATACGCGTCGATAAACCCGAAGAAACAATTTCCAAAATATTGAACGGTAAAAGTTCGATTACGACCGAAATGGCCGTTTTATTTGAAAGTGCAACTAAAATTCCTGCTCGTTTTTGGATAAATCGACAAAGACTGTACGATGAACATTTAACACGCAAAAAACGAGAAGTTGAACTTGCGGCGGCAGAAGAGTGGGCAATTAAATTTCCTTATGCGGAAATGGCGGCAAAAGGTTGGGTAGAAAAAACAAGAAATCGAACTGAAAAAGTTGCTAACTTACTCAAGTATTTTGGTGTATCTTCTCGCAATGCGTGGGAAAATCTCTATCTAAACGGAGAACTCAAAGCCTCATTCCGCATTTCTCTCGCACATGCGCAGTCACCCGAAGCATTAAGCGCATGGCTTCGACGCGGAGATATTCAGGCAGAAACTATTGATGCACCGGCTTATTCAGTCACTAATTTTAAAAAAAGTTTACCTGCTCTCAAGACAATTATGGCGAGTCAACCTGATAATTTTTTTCTGCAAGCTCAAGAAATCTGTCGGTCGGCAGGCGTAAAAATTGTTTATACACCTTGTTTACCGAAAGCGCCGATTAACGGAGTAGCACGTTGGATAAATAATAATACTGTACCTTTAATACAACTTTCGTGTCGGCAAAAGCGAAATGATATTTTTTGGTTTTCTTTTTTTCATGAAATCGGGCATATTCTGCTGCATGGTAAAAAGGATGTTTTTTTGGAGAATATAAATTACGCGGATAAGGATGAAGAGAAAGAAAAAGAAGCGGATGAGTTTGCGGTCAGTTGGACTTTTTCTAAAGCGGAAGAAGCTGAATTTACTGCACAAATTGAAAGGGGGATGAATGGTACTGAACTTGCCGCTTATGCTAAAAAAATAGGTACACACCCCGGTATCATCATTGGCAGAATGCGACATTTAAACATCCTCCCTCAACACACGGGAACAGAATTTTTGGTGAAAATAGACACAAACGTGATAAGTTAACCACTTTGTTCATATCATTAATTCTCAAACAAAAAAAGCCCTCCCGCTCTCAAAGAGCAAAAGGGCTTTTTCAATTTTACAGAAGTGATTCAGTCAAAGTCAAACGAAAACACAAGCCAAAACAGCCCGTCCGCCGTCCGCCTTCCACCGTTCACCGTCTCCTAAACATCCATCTTATTAAAAACCTCCATCACGTCACGCACGTGCTGCGCGGAGTTTTCCAACAGAGCTTTTTCGTCGTCGTTCAATTGCAGAGTCAGTACCTTTTCGATACCGTTTTTGCCGAGTTTGACCGGCACGCCGAGGAACATATCGTCCAAACCGTACTCGCCGTTCAGCTTTGCGCAGCAAGGAAAAATGCGGTTTTCGTCTTTAACGATAGCTTCGACCATTTGTGCTGCCGCCGCGCCGGGTGCGTACCACGCGGAGGTGCCCATTAACTTCACCAATTCGCCGCCGCCTTTTTTGGTGCGCTCTACGATAGCATCGAGTTTGTCGCCGTCAATCATCTCCTCGACGGGAATACCCGCCACGGTGGTGTAACGCGGCAAAGGCACCATCGTGTCGCCGTGACCGCCCATGAGTACCGCTTGAATGTCTTTCGGAGAAACCTCCAATTCCGTTGCCAAAAATGCGCGGTAGCGAGCCGTGTCGAGAATACCCGCCATACCGAATACGCGCGTGTCGGGCAGACCCGATGCTTTGTGCGCTGCGTAGGTCATCACGTCGAGCGGATTGGAAACCACGATGATAATCGGGTTTTCCGAGTGTTCCATGATGCTTTTGGTAACCGAAGAAACGATTTTTGCATTAGTAGAAATCAAATCGTCGCGGCTCATGCCCGGCTTACGCGGAATACCTGCCGTAATGACGACGATGTCGGAACCTGCCGTGTCCTTATAATCATCCGTACCTTTGACGTAGGTGCTGTAATGGTCGATGGAGGCTTGCTGCCAGGTATCGAGGGCTTTTCCGCGCGCGAAGTCGCCTTTCAAGTCCAACAATACTACTTCTTTTACAATGTCTTTATGGGCGAGAACATTCGCACAAGTGGCACCTACATTACCGGCACCGACTACGGTTACTTTACTCATTTTTAAATGTTGATTTTTTATCCGAAAACAATAGTCTTCGGATATTTTAATGGTTGGGCGGCATCCTCAGATACCTGAAATTTGCCGCAAAAGTATGATTTTTTCTGTATCAATAACCGAAACCGGGGGGCGGAGGTTGTCTGTTTTTCCGTCTTTTACCTTTTTGATAAATATTTAGCCTGCAAAATGCAAGGACAATGACAAGACGGCATCGGGTTTTTTGCGTAATTTTGCTTTTATGAAAAAAACACTCTTATCCAATTTTTCCGAGACGCTGCTGACACTGTGCGTAGTCTTGGCACTGTCTGCCGGGGTGCAGGCGCAAAGTCAAATTCCCTGCGGCACTATTCACGACAGCGAGTCTTTTGTGCAGATGAAAAATCGTGCTTGGGAAAATCGTCAAATCATGGACGAAAACCGAGCGAATGCCGCAGAACGCGACGACGATATCATTTATATTCCCGTCAAATATCACTTGTACGCCAGAGCTGACACCGTCGGTCTGCCGCGCTTTTCGGACATTCTGGAGATGCACTGTGTGTTGAATGAAGAATACGCGGAACATGAAATTCAATTCTACATCAACGACGGTTTCGAGATTTATTACAACGACGACTGGTACCAAAATCCCGGTGATTTTCCTTTTCACCAAAATAACGTCCGCTCGAATAATTCGGTAAACATTTTTATCGGTAATACCGCAAATATCGGTAACTCTATCGGTACGACCTTGGGCTATTACTCACCGCAGGACGATTGGGTTGTGCTGCGCAAATCCGTAGCAACGGCTACCGGCAATACTTTGCCGCACGAAATCGGGCACTTTTTGTCGCTCAATCACCCGTTTTTGGGTTGGGATTGCACCTTTTACGAAGAGTACCTCGACGAAAATCCGGGTGCGGAATGCGCTCCGAGTACCGCCCCCTGTTTTCCGATACCCGTCGAAAGAGCTAACGGCAGCAACTGTGCTACGGCGGGCGACTTTTTGTGTGATACTCCGGCGGATTACAACTTAGGTTTTCAAGCCGGCGGCTGCGCTTACAACGGTAATGCTTGTGACCCGCAGGGCAATCCCGTCGAGCCGATGGAAAATAATATTATGAGTTATTTCGACGGCTGTGCGGATTTTGTTTTTACGCCCGACCAAGTCGAAATGATGCTGACCGATTATAACTCTTCGTCGCGTAATTATCTGCGCAGCGACGGCGGCCCGACGACGACGGAGGAAGCCGGCGAAATTCCGGCAATCGTTGCTCCGGAGGTAGGCGAAACCCTCGACCATCTCAACGTAACGGTACAATGGGAAGCGGCGGATAATGCCGAAATGTACGTGGTACAGTATGCTTTAAACCCGGGATTTTCTTTACTGCCCGGTCAGGTAATCACAAGCAGTACCGCTGCGGTATTGAACGATTTACTGCCAAACCAAACGTACTTTTGGCGCGTTTCTCCTTATAATGAGTACGTGACTTGTTTGAATTGGTCGGAAATCGGCGAATTTCAAGCGGGCAGCGAAATCAGCGCGGTGCGTACTATCGAAGCGGCAACCGAGTTTTCGGTACAGCCTAACCCCGTCGAAAAGGGCGGCAATTTGCTGTTAAATATCACGGCAACGACCGCATTTGTCGCTGACTTGCAAATTATCTCTGCCGCCGGCACACCGGTCGAAACGCAAACGCAGTTAAATGTAAACGTCGGTGAAAATACACTGCGCATCCAAAACAGCGACCTGCCGGCAGGTTTGTATTTTGCGGTTTTGCGTTCCGAAAACGAAATTTCCAACCGCAAATTTGTGGTGACGGAATAAAACAATCTTCTCTTGCGACCATTTTTAAGTGTACCGAAAATTCCGTCGGAATTTTCGGTACCGTTCTTAAAACATAATCAACGAAATGATGAAAAATTTACTTCTCGCCGTTCTTACGGTAGCTTCTTTTTCCCTTTTTGCCCAAACAAATCCCGCTCTCAAATGCGGTACGGTACACGATACCGAAACTCTGCGACTCATGAACGAACGAGCGGCGCAGACGCGTGAATTCATGAAAAACTTTACCGCAGAGACGCGGGACGATGAGATTACCTACGTGCCGATAAAATACCACCTCATCAGTCGTACTACTTCCGATACTTCGGTAGATGATCAGGATGTGTATGATATGCACTGTTTTTTAAATCAAGAATACGCCGCTCTCGATATTCAATTCTATATCAATGACGGTTTCAATCGTTTTTCAAACAATGCTGCTTACGACAATCCGGGTGACGTTCCCTTCGCTTTAAATCAGCAAAAAGACAATCAATCCGTCAACGTATTCATCGGTAATAATGCTAATCCGCCAAACGGCAGCGGTCTCGGTATAACTTTGGGGTATTACTCACCGAGCGATGATTGGATTGTAATCAGAAAGAGCGAAGTCAACGGCAGCAAATCTACTTTTAATCACGAAATGGGTCACTTTTTGAGTTTGCCGCACCCCTTCAACGGTTGGGACTGTACCTCATGGGAAATGTGGAAAGACGAAAACCCCGGCATGGAATGTGCGCCCGAAAATGCGCCCTGTTCTTTTGTACCCGTAGAGTTGGGCGATGGTTCTAACTGTGCAACGGCCGGTGATTTTATTTGTGATACACCCGCCGATTATAATTTCGGTTTCGGTAACGGTAACAACTGTTTTATGACTTACACCGATGCCTGCGACTGGAACGGCGGTGCACTCGACCCGATGGCTAATAACTACATGAGCTACTTCGAAGGATGTGCGCAATACGAATTTACACCGATGCAGGGTGCACAAATGATTGCAAATGTTGCTTCCGGCGAACGCTTGTATCTTACCGTGGACGGCGGTCCCGATAATACGACGGTTTTGTCCGCTCCGGAGTTGGTGACTCCCGAAAACGGAACCACCACTGAATTTTATAACAGCGTTTATTTGGATTGGGAATATGTACCCGGTGCGACCGGCTATTATTTGCAAATTGCGCTCAACAGTTCTTTCTCTTTGGAAATGACCGAATACTTTTTGTATAATTCCGAAGCCTTAGTCGAAGATTTGAGTCCGAATATTAACGGCAACTTTGAATACCACTGGCGCGTAATGCCTGTCAATGAGTATTCGACCTGCAACTACTCGGAGATTCAAACCTTTACGACCAACGATGCAACTACCTCCGTCAGAAACCTGACGAACGTAGCCTCCTTCAACGTCACCCCAAATCCCGTGACCGAAGGCGCGTCTTTCAACGTCAACCTGACAAGCACCGAAGCCTTCACGGCCGACGTAGATGTGTTGAGCCTCGACGGTAAAGTGTTGTTCAGCGAAAGAGCACAAAACTTTAACCAAGGCGAAAATACCTTGAATATCGGCGCTGATCGGCTAAGTGCCGGTCTGTACTTTGTGCGTGTGCGTTCTGCTGCGGGGGTAGTGACCCGCCGCGTAGTTGTCGCGCGTTAAGTTCGACACGATATTGTTAAAAAGAAGCCCGAAATTTCCGTTGCAGGAAGTTTCGGGCTTTTTTAATCCGACAATGCCAAAAAATACTTTACTTTGCATTCAATCGAATTGTGTTGAAATTTTTCGACTTTTTCGACCGTCGCACAGATTGCTTTTTAATTTCCCAATTTTTACCCAACCGGAATAACCGCTATGCTCAGCAGAAGAAACGTTCGTGTCAAAGTCATGCAAGGTCTGTACACTCTCAGCCGCGATAAAGATTTGTCGTACGCCGAAGCCGTCAAACGCTACCGCAAAAGTGTGGAAGCCGCCTTTGATTTGTACCTTTATAATGTGCTGCTGCTGACCGAAATTGCCGGTTACGCCCGCACGGTGGCAAGTAAAAAAGCCGCCAAACTGATGCCGACCGACGCGGATAAAAATTTCCGCCCCAAGCTCGCCGACAATGAAGCGGTGCGCAGCATCACCAAAAACGACAGTTTCCGTCGTATCGTTAAAATGCGTCACATCGAAAATCGCATCGACCGCGACCAGGTACGTCGCTTTTACACCGAATTTGCCAAAACGGACGACTACAAAGCCTACCTCGCCGCGCCCGACAGCCATCGGGAAGACATTCAAATTCTGCTGAAACTTTACCGTTTTTGGGTCAGCGAAGAGTCCTTTAACGAACTGATGGAAGAGCAATTTTCCGTTTGGTTAGACGATAAATCCATCGTTGTCGGCTCGGTCAAAAAGACGATAAAAGCCCTGCCTGCCGCCGAGGAATTTTTTGAAGCCTACCGTCCGGTAAAAGAAACGGTGACGGATTTCGGTGAGGTTTTATTTCATAAAGTTCACCACGAAAGCAAGCAATTGTTAGAAATTATCGAACCGACATTGAAAAACTGGGACGTGGACAGAGTCGCGGTATTGGATATGATTTGTCTGAAAATGGCGGTCGCGGAGTTGACGAGTTTTCCCACCATCCCGACTAAAGTCACGCTGAATGAGTTTGTCGATATTTCCAAACTGTACAGCACCGACAAAAGCAAGGATTTTATCAACGGTATCTTAGACCGCCTGATGAAAGAAATGCAGAAAAACGGTAAGATTGAGAAGCGGGGACGCGGGTTGATAAATTGATTGGAAAGGTGTAAAAACGCCCCGCAGATGTTGTTTCTGCGGGGCGTTTTTCTCAAGATATTCAGTTACCTGTAAAATTTGTCTTGCTCCCAAAGTGCAGGATTATTCACGATGTAATTACTGATTTTTTTATATTCTCCCTCGGAACGAATAATGCGGTCATGAAAGCGCGGTTGCCAAGCAAAATTCAAATCCGGAAAGACTTTGTTGATTGTTCTTTTGCAAACATCTTTGTAGCTACCGATAATGATTGAAATCGACCCTTTTTTAGGAGCTATTTTCGAATAAAAATCGGGGTCTGCCTTTCCGTTGATAACTTCATCTCTCTGCTGCAAAATCCTTTCTGCGGTTGCTGTTGCATCTTGTTCCGGAGTTTTAGGAAGCGGAATAGTCAAGACTCCGTGCACATGATTAGGCATGGTTATAAATTCACCTAATTCCACATGCGGAAAATGTTTTGGTATTTCGTACCAAAAACCTTGAACGATAGCACCTGCGGCATTTAGTTTCATTTTACCGTTCTTGCATTCTCCGAAAAAATTTACGTGGTCTTTCGTACAAATAGTTATAAAATAAGAAGCGGGTTCTGTGTAATCCCATCCCGGTTTTCTTGCAGAGTCAATGCGGTATTTATTGTTGTATTTTTCTCTCATATATTTTTACTTTTTCAAATGTAAATGTAAAGAGAAATACACGACATGTGAAATTTTATTTTTCTAATAAGATGCTTACCCGTAGAGACGTACCATTGGGACGTCTTGCTGTGAAAAAACGAAAACGGCAATAG
>JAHDCG010000018.1:0-16126 GCA_020629965.1 Saprospiraceae bacterium
CTAACCTGAAAAACTAAGAATTACCGTGAACCCAAGCCCGGAGAAAGTTCCCCCGCTCCGGGGGTTAGGGGGTCTTTCATCACGGATTTTTGTTTTTACCTAAATCCCGAAACAATGTGCGGCATCTGCGGCATCATCACCTACCAAAATAACCCGCAAAAAGCGATCCGCGTGCAGCGCATGAACGCCGCCCTCACCCACCGGGGACCCGACGAGGCGGGCAGTTACACCGACGAGATTTGCGCTCTCGCTATGCGGCGCCTTGCCGTCATCGACCTTGCCGACGGGCAGCAGCCGCTGTACGATGCGAGCGGCGAAATCGGTGTTTTTTTTAACGGTGAAATCTACAATTTTCAAGAGTTGCGAGCGGATTTGAAGGCGGACGGTTGTCATTTTAAAACACAATCGGATACCGAAGTTTTGGCGCATCTGTACGCGCGATACGGCGAAAAAATGCTGCCTTTGCTGCGCGGCATGTTTGCCTTTTGCATTTTTGATAAAAGGGAAAAAGCGTTTTTTCTCGCCCGCGATCGCTTTGGGGAGAAACCGCTTTTTTATCATTTTGAAGATGGGATTTTTAGTTTTTCGAGTGAGTTAAAATCGCTGTTGGAAAACGAAAACATCCCGCGTCGGCTCAATCGGGCGGCGGTGCCGTATTATTTGCGCACCTCGCTTTTGCCCGAGCCGCTGACCATGTTTACCGATATTCTTACGCTGCCGGCGGGGCATTTTATCAAAGTGAATGCACGCGGAATTGAGGTTGAAAAGTGGTTTGAAATCGAGTACAATATTGACGAAAATATCAAAACCGACGACGAGGCGAAGGAGTTTATGCGCCCGAAACTGGAGCAAGCGGTACGCCGACAGACGGTGAGCGATGTGCCGCTCGGAGCGTTTTTGTCGGGCGGCATTGATTCGAGCAGCATCGTTGCGCTGCTGCAAAAAAATGCGACGCGACCCGTGCAGACTTTCACGGCGCGTTTTGCGGAGGAGGACTACGACGAAAGTACAATCGCGCGGGCGGTTGCCAAGCATTGCGGTACGCAGCACCGGGAGTTGGTTATCCAGAACTACGATTTCACCGAAGACATTTTTTGGACCGTCATCGAGCACGTCGGGCAGCCCTTTCGGGACAGCTCGGCGATACCTTCGTACCTGCTGACGCGCGAAATTCGCAAGCACGTCACGGTTGCTCTTTCCGGCGACGGCGGCGATGAACTCTTTGGCGGTTACGATTTATTTCAGTGGTATTTGCAGATGATGAAAATGCGCCGAGTACCGCGTTTTTTGTTGTCGGCGGGGAATGCAGCATTGGGAGCGGTCAGAGGTTTGCCCGGCTTACGGGAAAATGCAAAACTGCGCCAAATCGAGCGCGGTATTTCTACGGTTTTAATGCCGAAAGACGATATTCCTTTGTCTTTGAACGGCTTTTTTTCGGAGCGGGAAATTCGGGATTTGAGCGATGCGGAGACTGACCTGAATTTTGCTTTATTAAAAGATTATCCGCAAAAAATCAGTTCGGGGAGCGACCTGCGCAAGATTATGTACTACCGCAGTCGGCACACCTTGCCCGCGAATATGCTGGTAAAAATCGACCGGATGAGCATGGCAAATTCTTTGGAAGTCCGTGCGCCGTTTTTAGACCCCGATTTATTTGCGGCGGCGGCGCGGTTGCCCGATAAATTCCTCATTCGCAGCGGCAAGGGCAAGTTCATTTTGCGGGAATTGATGCAGGAATATCTGCCCGCCGAGGTGTTTAATCATCCGAAATCGGGCTTTAATATTCCGCTGCACAAATACCAAAATACGGCGTACCGAGACTTGGCGCAGCGACTGCTTTTTACGGAAAATCCTTTCCCCGATTTGTTTCCCAAAGCGGAATTGCAGCGCATTTACAAAGAGGGCATCGACGGCGCGGCGGGGAAAAGTATTTTTCAAACCTCGCATAAATTGTGGATGATGATGCAGTTGATGGGGTGGGGGCGGAGATTTGGGGTAAGCTTATGAAGAACAAAAAACCAATGCCGAAATACCTCCTCATCGGCCCCATGCTCCGTCCCGACGGCTGCAACCTCGGCGGTGCTACCATCTCACTCGCCGATTTAATCAACTACCTAAAAAATGAAAACCTAAGCATACAAACCATTGACACTAAGCGATTTAACGTCGGTTGGAAGAAAATCCTGAACCCGATTTTTGTCTTATTTCGGTTTTTAAAAATGATAACCGAGACGGATATAGTCTTTGTCAACGTCAGTCAATTCGGTACCAAAACCGTGGCTCCGGTATTGTATATTTTGACGCGTCTTTTCGGTAAAAAATTCGTTTTTCGTCCTTTCGGCGGGGCGATGCAAGACCATTACGAGAAGTACGCCGGTTGGCAAAAAAGGCTGTTTCACAAAACGCTTTTACAGTCCGATATTTTCTATTTACAGACTCGACAATTGATAAATTATTTTGCGCCGCAGGGTAAAAATGTGCGGCAGTTGTCGACTTCGCGCCCTGCGCCGTCGCCGGAGTTTTTGCGCTCCGACCGCCCTTTCGCCAAACGCTTTATTTTCCTCGGTCATATTAACGAAGACAAGGGAACGGACAGCATTCTCGCCGCTGCCGCCGAATTGGGAAGCGACTACACCGTGCATCTTTACGGTGCAATTCATGACACGCAATACAAGAAAATTTTCACGGACGATACACACTACCGAGGCGTGCTGCCCCGCGAAAAAGTCGCCGAAACGCTGCGCGAATACGACGTGTTAATACTGCCGACGCACTATCGAGGCGAAGGCTACCCCGGAGCGATAATCGAGGCTTACGCTTTGGGTCTGCCGGTTATTTCTACCGCTTGGCGCGCCGTTCCGGAGATAATCGAGGAGGGAAAAACGGGTTTTATAATTCCCGTAAAATCGCCGACTGCTTTAGCGGCTGCCATGCGTAAATTTACGCCCGAAAACTACCCGGAATTTACACGTAACGCCCGCGCTTATTTTTTAAATAATTTTGTTTTGGAAGCGGTTTTGGGAAAGGTAAAAAGAGAGACGGAAGAGCTGATGATAAAATAGCTTTTCGACTGTCACCAATCGGATTTTTTCCGGAAGTCAACTCAAATCGCTCCGTTCAACCTTATCAAAAAGAGACAATGACAATTCGTACATCGTACATCGAAAATCGTACATCGAAATGAATCTCATCCGCCTGCACAATCTCGGCAGCGCACTGCACCGCCGCAAAATCCCGCTGCTGCCGACGGCGATTCGCTATCTCATTTTCCTGCTGTACAACAGCGACGTGCCGCCCTCCGTGCGCATCGGTCGCGGTACGGTTTTCGGTCATACGGGCATCGGTGTGGTGCTGCACCCGCGCACGGTCATCGGCGAAAATTGCATCGTTGGGCAGGGCATTACCGTCGGCGGAAAATCGCGGGCTTACGAAGTACCGGTCATCGGCAATCGAGTCTATATCGGGGCCGGGGCGCGGATATTGGGACCGATAAAAATCGGCAATAACGTCATCATCGGTCCGAATGCGGTCGTTGTCAAAGATGTGCCGGACAACTGCGTGGTCGGCGGCATTCCCGCAAAAATCATCAAGGAAAACATCGACTTCAACGACTATGTCTGACACCCCGCCGGTCTTTTTTATTACGGGCGTACAACGCTCCGGCACGACGCTGCTGTCGGTGTTGCTCGGCGGTCACTCGGCGGTCGCAATCGACGGCTATTCCCTTGCTTTTCGTTTGATTACCTGCTTTAAAAACTACGAAAAAATCCTGCCGCTCAATCTGCAACATCCCGAAAATAAAGTACTGCAATTCAAAATCGAAAACGACTACCAAGGGCGCCTCGCGGAGTTTTTGGACTGTGAAAATCTCGACGCTTATCCCGATTTAAAAGCCCTCACCGCCGCCGCCGTCAATCGTCGTTTGTCACAAAAAGGCAAAACTGTTTGGGGCGACAAATCCCCCAATTTACAACATTACCTCGCCGATATTTTACTGCTGCTGCCGCAGGCAAAAATTATTCACATCGTGCGCGACGGTCGCGCCGTGGCACAGTCGCACGCCGCCCGCGCACATAAGCACATCCTGCTCGCCGCACAGGAGTGGGTACACGGCAATACCGCAGCTTTAGTCAATCAAAAACTGCTCGGCGCAGACAAACACCTGATAATCAAATACGAAAATCTGCTGCAAAATCCCGAGACAACCGCCCGCAAAATTTGCACCTTTTTAGACCTGCCCTTCGAGGAAAAAATGCTCGATATGCGCATTAAAAACGAAGGCAAAAGCTATGTCAAAAAAACCTTCGACACCTCCAAAATCAATTCCTTTCAAGAAAAAATAACGCCCGCCCTGCTCCGCAAAGTCGAAAACATTCAAACCCCGTTGCTGCATAAATTCGGCTACAAAATCATCAATCCCGACACCCTGCAAACCGCCCGCCCCCTCTCCGAACGCCGCCGCCTGTACTACCGTCAAATCGACAATATCAAACTCCTGTTTCGCTCGCGCAACAAGGTCATGGTCAACCGCGAACTGGTCGAAACCAAAATCTCTTTGCGCAATCGATTGTCAAAATTCCTCTACAATCTCGGACAGGATTTTTTGCCGAAACGCTGGTATGAGAAAATGTGGGGGCGGGTGTATAATCGGGAGAAGAGGGTTTGAGTTGTTTGGAGGGGTTGCCGTGCGTCTCTACGCCCCTAACCCCGGAGCGGGGAACTTTCTCCGGGCTTGAGTTCACGGTAAATCTTAACTTTCTCAGTTCTTTCATTTGAAAAAAAGCGGACTTTGAGGTTTGCCTTTTTTGAAAACGAATCCAAATCCAAACCGAATCTAAATTTCAAAGATATATACTCCCCCGCTCCGGGGGTCGGGGGGCTTTCAGTACGACTCTTAAATCAAAAAAATCCTCTAATCCTGTCTAAAAAAAATCTCCTTCGCTACTTCCACACCCTCCGCCGCCTGCGCCCAATTCAGATAGCGTACCAACTCAAATACCTGCTGCGGCGCAAAATCGGCGTGAAAAATCGCCTCGGCACGGAGACCTTACCCGGCGGTAAATTGCCCGTTTTGCAGCTAAAAGATTTTCCCGCTGCGCCTGCTTCTTATCTCGGTGATAATCAATTTTCCTTTCTCAATCTCAGCCAAAAATTTGACACGGCAGTCGATTGGAATTTTGCGGATTACGGCAAACTGTGGACGTACAATCTCAACTATTTCGAGTTTCTTTTGCAGTCCGATTTTGACCCGGCGGTCGGCAGGGATTTGATAAAAAAATACATAGCAGCCGGCGATAATTTGCGCGACGGTTTAGAGCCTTTTCCGCTCGCGCTGCGCACGATTTTTTGGATAAAATTTTTGGCGAAACATAAAATCCGCGACCCCGAAATCGACCTGTTTTTGTACCGACAGGTGCAGCTTTTGCGCAGAAATTTAGAGTATCATTTGCTCGGCAATCATTTGTTGGAAAATGCCTTTGCGTTGTTTTTTGCGGCTTATTATTTTGCGGATAAAAAACTTTTCGCGCAGGCGAATAAACTGCTGCGGAAGCAATTAGCGGAACAAATTTTACCCGACGGAGCGCATTTTGAGTTGACGCCGATGTACCACGGTTTGATGTTGTCGCGGCTGTTGGATTGCGTGAATTTGACAAATAATAACGGGGCGGTTTTTGCGGATGAACCGACGGCATACTTATCCGCTTATGCCGAAAAAATGCTCGGTTGGCTGCGGCAAATGACGACGCCCGACGGGGAATATGCGCGGTTTGGCGACACTGCGCCCGATATTGCGCCGCTGCCCGCAGTGCTTTTAAACTATGCGCGGGATTTGGGGTTAGGTGCGCAAAATGTACCGCTGCGCGAGTCCGGTTATCGGCGGCGGCAAACCGATACCTACACCGTTTTCGTAGATACGGGGGAGGTCGGCGCGGCATACATTCCGGGGCATGCGCACGCGGATTGTCTGCATTTTATTTTGTACGGCGGCGGGCAGCCGATTTTGGTCGATACGGGGATTACTATCTACGAAAAAAATGCGCGACGCAATTACGAACGCTCGACGGCGGCGCACAATACGGTAGAAATCAACGGCGAAAATCAATCGGATGTCTGGGGCGGTTTTCGGGTCGGACGGCGGGCGCACATTGTCGATTTTTCGGAAACGGAAAACGAGATACAAGCCACGCACGACGGCTACCGACACCGCGACATTTTGCATACGCGACGGTTTACTTTTACGGAAAATACCGTGACCCTGACCGATACTTTGAACCGCGCAATCCGAGCCAAAGCCCGTTTTCACTTCTCTCCTAAACTCATTGTAAAACAAGAAAAAAATCGACTGTACGGCGATTTCGGCAGCATAGAATTTGTCGGAGCCGCTGCGGTGACTTTGACGGAATACGATTTTGCCGAGGGCTTTAATCGCACGCAAAAAGCTACCGTTGCCGTCGTTGATTTTTCGCAAAAACTAACTACGAAAATTGTTGAATCGTTTCATCGTTTAGGCGTTTAGTTGCGATAAGCAATTTAAACGCTTAAACCTCCTAAACGCCTAAACAACGGAATCAATAACACCCACAGATGAGAGTTCTTTTTCTGACCGACAACTTCCCGCCCGAAAGCAATGCGCCCGCCAATCGGACTTACGAGCACGCCCTGGAGTGGATAAATAAAGGCGCGGAGGTGACGGTAATTACCTGCGTTCCCAATTTTCCGCACGGCAAAACCTACGCGGGCTTTCGGAATAAACTGTGGCAAACCGAGATGAAAAACGGTATTCGCGTTATCCGCGTGTGGTCGTACATGGCGGGTAATGCGGGCGTACTGCGCCGCACTTTGGACTACGTGAGTTTTGCGGTGACGGCGTTTTTTGCGGCCTTGTTTGTGAAGACCGACGTAATTATCGCGACGACCCCGCAGTTTTTTACGGCAACGGCGGGCTATGCGGCGGCGTTGTGCAAATTCAAACCGTGGATTATGGAAGTCCGCGACCTGTGGCCCGAAAGCATCAAAGCGGTGGATGCCATTAAGCACGAGCGGGTTATCGATTTTTTAGAAAAAATCGAATTGTTTTTGTACCGCAAAGCGACGCGCATTGTCGTGGTAACAGACGCCTTTAAGAAAAACATCAGCGGGCGCGGTATTCCGCAGGGAAAAATCGACGTGGTGAAAAACGGGGTCGTGCTGCGCAATTATCCCGAATTGCCGAAGTCGCAAGAGCTGCTGACGAAGCATAATTTGCACGGAAAATTTATTGTCGGCTACATGGGCACACACGGTCTGGCGCACAAGTTAGACTTTGTGTTGGACTGCGCGGCGGCGGTGACCGACCCGAATGTGCATTTCGTATTCGTCGGCAACGGCGCGAAACGCGAAGAGCTTTTGGCGCAGAAAAAGCGGTTGAACTTGGCGAATGTTTCTCTGCTGCCTTCCGTCACAAAGGCGCAAACGCGTGCATTTATCAGCATTTTTGACGTGGCACTGGTCAATCTGCGGCGCAGCGATACCTTCAAAACGGTCATTCCCTCCAAAATTTTTGAAAACGCCGCGATGGGCAAACCTATCCTGTTGGGTTTGGAAGGGGAGAGTCGCGTCATCATCGACGAATACGGCGCGGGTCGCAGCTTCGAGCCGGAAAATACCGAAGAATTTATGCGGGTTTTGCAGACCTTGCAGACCGATAAAAAGGTGTACGCCGAGTGTCGCAGCGGGGCATTGGTGTTGGCGCAAAACTTCAGTCGGCGGGCGGCGGCGGCGAAAATGTATAAAATTATCGAGCGAACGGCGAGCGGGCAAGACGCGCCGGTTGCGCTGCGGGAGGAAAGGATTTTGTAGTCCGGCAAAAAAGCGAATAAAAAACGCGCCGTTAAAGTTTCCGAACTTTTGCGGCGCATTTTTTTTTTGTCGAAAATCGGATTTTCGGAGAAAAAGCACGGGATATTTCCGAAATGTCCCGCACTTGTGTCGCCTACAAATATTACCGGTCGATTTGATTAGATAAAATATTTTAATTATCTGACAATCAGTAATTTATGAACCGATTTTCCGGCGATTGTCAAATGCAGATAATACGTGCCCGCTGCAATTTGCGGTACTTCGTAGTCATTTACGCTACCGTCGCCGGCAGAAATACGATGCAACCTTTTTCCCCGCGAATCATGGAGCGTGACGGTGTCGATGTCTTGCCCGGCGAGGTCGAGCGTTGCGCCGGCAGCGGCGGGATTGGGAGAAATCTTAAAATCTACGGCAGAAATACCGCCTTTGATTTCAACTTTTTTTACGGATGAATAGTCGATTTTTCCGTCAAAATCCGTCTGCTTGAGGCGGTAGTAAAGGACACCCGTCGGGGCATTGTAATCGCGATAAACGTAGTGCGTTTTTTCGGCGGTCGCACCTTCTCCTTCTACAAAAGCGATTTCGGTAAAATCGGCATCGGCGGCGGTCTTGCGCTCTACGGAGAAGCCTGCGTTATTTAATTTCGAAGCGGTCGTGAAGGTCAGCGCGACGTCTCGGTTTTCGATGGGATAGGCGGTAAATTCGGACAGCGCGACGGGTATAAACCGATTATTTTCCTGTTGAATATTGAGGTTGAACAATATTCCGTCGGTCTGCGCGGTTGCTGCGGCATTGTTTCGGTTAAAAAGATTTACGGAAATATAATCGCAGGTAGAATGACACTGTCCTAAACTGCTAAAGTCGGCTTTGGTCGGACATTGGGCGAATAAGATATTTGCCCAAAATACTTGCAGGAGAAAGGTACAGCAAACCAAAATTGCGATTTTTTTGAAATTACGCTTCGGCGAACCGGTAAAAATGTTCATAACAGTTGTGATTTTTTAGACTATCCGAACGGACGCGCAATGTTAAACTTTACGAAACAGAAGTTTGGCGGGAGGGAAAGTTGAATATTACTATGAAAGCAGTCGGAAAAAGTCCGGTTTTAACGGTTTATCACGGAAGCCGAAATTTTTCAGGCATATTTCCGTACTTGACATTTGGTGTGATTGAATGATAAATGTAATGTTCGTTGTGCTGTTCCTGCCCGATTTTTCGTTTTTCGTACATTTTTTCGCTTTTTTCGTCCTGCTTTTTCTTTTTTCTAAAACCGGCAGCGCGTGTTTTCTCCTTGGATTGCAGTTAAATAATCAGGACGGACTTTGTTTCGGTAAGAAAAAATTCGGATTTTAATTGTCGAAAAAAACGATTGAAAGTTGCCGTCGCAAAGGTCGAGAAGCATCGACCCGGACTACAATCAAAACATCTTGCTTATCTTTACCTCATGAAAAAATTGCCGTTTAGTATACAGACTTTTGAACACCTCAGAAATCATGACCTCATCTATGTAGATAAGACCGAATTCTTGTACAAATTGGTAAGTGAAGGAAAGTATTATTTCTTCTCTCGCCCGCGTCGTTTCGGTAAATCGCTGTTGCTGACCACCTTGAAATCTTATTTCAAAGGCGATAAACATCTTTTTGAAGGCTTGTACATTGCAGAAAATGAAACCAAGTGGAAGTCGCACCCGGTAGTACACATCGACTATTCTTTAGTGAGTTATTTCGATGGTTTAGCGGTTTTCAAAGAGTCTCTTGTCTCGTATTTTAAGACAATCGCTGAACCTTACGATATAGAGTTAACGGAGAAAAACCCGACACAGGCACTGTCGGAACTCGTTATTAAACTGTACAAAAAATACGGTTCCGTAGTCGTTCTGGTGGATGAATACGACAAACCTTTAGTCGATACTTTGACAAAAAAAGAAAAATTTGAAGAAAATAAAATTCTGCTGCGCAACCTGTACGGTGCGCTGAAGGGGTTGGATGCCTATTTTAGATTTGTGATGCTGACCGGAGTCAGCCGTTTCGGAAAAGTCAACGTCTTTTCGGGCATGAACAACCTAAATGATATTTCGGAAGACCCCGAATTCAGTACCGCTGTCGGCTTTACGCAAGAAGAATTAGAGGAAAATTTTTCCGAACACTTATCAACGTTAGCGGCTGCTTTTGATACCTCCGTCGAAATTTTAATGCCGCAGATTAAGTACATGTATAACGGTTTTTCTTTCGACGGTATTACGACTTTATACAATCCGTTTTCGGTGATTAAGTTGTTTTTCTCTAAGGAGTTTGGGAATTATTGGTTTTCTTCGGGTACTCCGACATTCCTGATTGACCTGATAAAAAAGCAAAAAGAATTACCCGAAAAGTTCGAGGGTATTATTGTAAGTGATTTAACGGGCGGCACAGACCGGATTGAAAATTTTCCGCTGTATCCTTTACTGTATCAAACTGGATACCTGACTATTCGCAGTGTAGAATATGATAATTACAGACGACAATACACTTTAGACTATCCGAATGCAGAGGTGCGGGAGTCTTTTATTCGTTATGTCCTTGCGGCTTTCGTGGATAAACAAGAATTTGACATACAGCCCGAAGGTTTAAAACTCAGGAATACTCTGCGCCACGAAAAAACCGACGAGTTTATCAAACTGCTGCAAAGTTTCTTTGCAGACATTCCCTATCAACTTCACATACCTGCCGAAGCTTACTACCATTCTTTGGCTTATATGTTACTGCGTCTGGTCGGGATTCAAATTATTTTAGAAAAATCTACTGATAAAGGGCGCATCGATGCAGTATTGGATTTGACGGATAAAATTTATATCATCGAATTTAAGTTTGCTACGGATGAAAGTACCGGCAGCCCCGAAACTCTCGCGGTTAAGGCATTAGAACAAATTGAGAAAAAGAAATACTACGAATCATACATGGGAGGCGATGTAAAAGTGATTCTTTTCGGTATTGGTTTTTCCGATAAAAAAATCGCAGGAAAAGTCAGATACCTTTAAAATTCTTTTTACGCACCCAAATTTTTCCTACTTTCACCCCATGAAAAATTTGCCTGCACTTCTCTTTGCTCTCATCGCAATCTCCTTTTTTGCCTGCTCGGAAAAAAGCAACGATAATCCCGTTCTCATCTACACCGCAGCGACCGATACCGAAACCTTCGCCGCACAATCTCCCGCTTTATTTTCTGCTTTAAAAAATGAAAATCGCACCTTCATCGTCTCCGCCGACCCCGCGCAACTCACCGACCAAAACCTGCAACAATACCCCGCCGTCCTCCTCCCCGAAACCAACCTGACCGACCTTTCACAAAACACCGAAATCGCCCTCGAACGCTATCTGCAAGCCGGCGGTAAAATCATTAACACTTTCAATCTCACCGACGATATTTTGGTCTCGCAAAAACGCAAAGACCTGCTGCGCGGTGTGCTGCAAGTCGATTACTCCGGACAAAATCCCGCTGACCTCGCACCGCATTTTACCCTCCCTTACCTCGGTACGGCGGCATCGGCTTTTTTGGAAAATCAGGAAGAAAACAGCTACGCACAAGATTACGAAAACGGCTCGGTTGTTTTTATAAATAATTCAAAATCAAATGATTATGATTGGATAAGCGAATTAAGCAATCCGCAAAAAATCGACTTCACTAAGGCGACAACCCGCCCGATTCCCGCCGAAAATCGCTTTGTCAAAGAAAACATCGTCGGCAACCTGCACGAACCCATGGAAATCGACCTGCTGCCCGACGGTCGCCTTATTTTCATCGAACGCCACGGCGACGTCACCATCTACAATCCCGCCACCGAACTGCTCAAACCCGCCGGCACTTTCGACGTTTATACCAATTTTGAAGACGGTTTAATCGGTCTCGCCGTTGACCCGAATTACGCCGAAAATCGTTGGATATACTTCGATTATTCACCCGCCGGCGACCTGTCCGTCAATCGCATTTCCCGCTTTACGATGGTTGGTGACAAGGTTGATTTTACCACCGAAAAAATCCTGCTCGACATTCCGACCGACCGCGGCACCTGTTGTCATGCGGCGGGCGCAATGGCATTCGACCCGCAGGGAAATCTGTACATGACGATGGGCGACGACACCAATCCGTGGATACAGGCGGGCATGGCGCCCATTGATTTTCGCGCCGACCAAAAGTACGGCGACGCCCTGCGCAGTGCCGGCAATACCAACGATTTGCGCGGTAAAATTCTGCGCATCACCCCGCAGCCCGACGGCACTTATACCATTCCCGAAGGTAATCTTTTTGCGGAAGGAAATCCCAAAACCCGCCCCGAAATCTACATCATGGGCGTGCGCAATCCTTTCACAATTTCTATCGACGAAAAAAATAATCGGCTGTACTGGGGCGACGTCGGTCCGGATGCGGGCGAGGCGGACAGTCTGCGCGGCCCGCGTGCCTACGATGAGTTGAATATGGCGACCGCCGCCGGTAATTTCGGTTGGCCGCTGACCCGAGGCAATCGCCAAACCTACCGCGCGTATGATTTTGCAACGCAGAAATCCGGCGCTTACTTCGACCCCGATAAGCTGTACAACGACTCGCCGCGCAACACCGGTTTGCGCGACTTGCCCCCGGCGCAAAGCAGCCTGATTTGGTATCCTTACGCCGCTTCCGAGGAGTTTCCTTTCGTCGGTACGGGCGGCAAAAACCCGATGGCAGGGCCGGTATATTACT
Organism: Saprospiraceae bacterium; assembly: GCA_020629965.1. Classification (GTDB taxonomy): domain Bacteria; phylum Bacteroidota; class Bacteroidia; order Chitinophagales; family Saprospiraceae; genus JAHDCG01. The sequence continues at coordinate 12,553 of JAHDCG010000018.1, forward strand.
CCGAAAACTATGACGGGGCTTACCGTTTTCCCGATTTTTTCGACGGCAAAGTCATCTTTTACGAATGGATGCGGCATTGGATTTATACCGTAGAAACGGACAGTCTCGGCAATTTTCGCCGCGCCGTGCCTTTCATGCAAAACACTGAATTTTCGCGCCCGATGGATATGATATTCGGCAAGGACGGCTCGCTGTACATGCTCGAATACGGCTCCGCGTGGTTTGCCCGCAACGAAAAAGCGCAACTGTCGCGCATCAAATACGTCCGCTCGAATCGCAATCCGATAGCCCGCATCAGCGTCGATAATACGACGGGTGCCGCACCGCTGTCCGTCAATTTTTCTGCGGCAAAATCCGAAGATTTAGACGGCGAAAAATTGACGTACCGGTGGAATTTTCCCGGTTATCCGAGTAAGAGAGGAGAGACGGCGACTTTCACTTACAAATACCCCGGCATTTATGATGCGGAACTGGTGGTCAAAGACGCAAGCGGCAATACCGACCGCGCCCGGGTCAGTATTCAGGTCGGCAACGAAAAGCCCGAATTAGCCGTTGAACTTGCCGGCAACCAACAGTTTTATTGGGAAAATGTACCGGTGCAATATTCCGTAAAAGTCAGCGACCGGGAAGACGGAAAACTTAACGCCGGCATTGCGCCCGAGCGCGTCAGTTACCTCATCGACTTGCTGCCGCAGGGTGAAGATTTGGCACTCACCGAGGTCGGTCACCAACAGGCGGATGCCTTGGCGGGCTTGAGTCGCGGAGAGATTTTGATGAAAAAATCGGACTGCGCGAGTTGTCACGCCGTCGATAAAAAAATCAACGGGCCGAGTTATACCGACATCGCGCAACGCTACGGCAACGACAAGAAAACCGTGGCGCGCTTGGCACAAAAAATCATCGTCGGCGGCAACGGCGTGTGGGGCGAAACCAATATGAGCGCACACCCGCAGCTTTCACAAAATCAGACCGAAGCCATCGTTAAATGGATTTTGGCTTTGGATGCCGAAACAAGCAGTGTCAACCGCATTCCCCTCGCCGGCAGCTTCACGCCCGAGACGCAGCCGCTGCACAAAGACGGCTACAAAATGCACGGCAGCTACGTCCTTTCCGCCTCCTACACCGACAACGGCAACGACAAAATTCAACCGATTACCGCCCGCGCCAAGGTCGTGTTGCAACCGCCCTTATTTCCCGCCGAGCGGGCCGATTATATGAGTTTTTCGCCCGTTGACCGCGCGAATAATTGGTTACAAAATCTGCAATCCGGCGATTATTTTACATTTGAAAATACCGACCTCACCGACATCGGCGGTTTGCGGATTAAGTATCGCGGCAAAAATCAGAGCGGTAAAAACGACTTCATTCTGACCGTAAAAACGGCGGAAAAAGAATTGGCAAAAGTCACGCTGCGCACCGACGGCAACACGGAAATCACCAAGGAAATACCGCTGCCGGAAGTCTCCGGACGGCAAGATTTAACCTTTCATACTGAGGCAAAAACCGCCGGCGCGTTGATTGATTACGGTTGGATCGGCGTGGAGAGGGCGGAGGTGCGATTGTTGGGGATGGAGTAAAGATTTGAATTTTCCTTGTGTTGTTTTTTAACCTGTATCCGATTTTTGAAAACAAGAAAATCCATGACCCTCACTTCCGCACAAAAAGATTTCATCCAAAAAAACAAAAACAAACCCCTCGCGGAAGTTGCCCTAAAACTTCCCGCCGAAAACCGAAATTTTATCCTCGATCAAATCAACGGTTTGCAGAAAATCGGGCGCAAAGTGCCGAGTTGGGAGGGAAAGGACATTTTGTTTCCGCCGAAAGTTTCTTTGGAGCAATGCAGCTCGGAGGCAACGGCGCGGTACAAAGCGGAATTGGTCGGCGGCGAAAATCTGCTCGACGGCACGGGCGGCTTCGGCACGGATACTTACTTTATGTCCGAAAAATTTAGCCGGGCGGATTATTTTGAGTTAAATGCGGATTTATGTGAAATCGTCCGACGCAATTTTTCGATTTTAGACAGAAATAACGTCGCATTTCATAATGCCGACAGCACAGCGTTTTTACGGAAAGCAAATAAGCATTACGACTGGATTTACTTAGACCCCGCCCGCCGCGACGCTGCCGCCAAAAAGGTTTTTTTGATTGAAGACTGTACGCCGGATGTCAAGGCAAACTTGGATTTATTACTCGCCAAAGCGGATAATATTTTGGTGAAATTGTCTCCGATTATGGACATCAAAGCCGTAGCGGAACAACTGCCGGGCGTGTGGCAATTTTGGGTAACGGCGGTCAAAAATGAGGTGAAAGAGTTGCTTTTTCATTTACGAAAAGAGAAAATTTCGATAGAAAACATTAAAATCACCTGTGTAGATTTTAAATCAGAAAGCGGAGAGGAACGTGACGTTTTCACGGGTACGCTCGGTGATTTATCAATTCATGCACCGCTCGGAAAGCCGCAAAATTATTTGTACGAACCCGGCAAAGCTATTCTAAAAGCGGGCTTGCAAGACAAAGCGGCGCGAGAGTTTGCCTTGCTGAAATTAGATACTCATTCCAATTTTTTCACTTCCGCAACGCTGCACGAAAACTACCCGGGTCGTGTTTTTGAAATTTCGGACAGCATTAAACCCAAACAAATTCGCAAATTTTTACAAGACGGAAAGGCGAATATTATTTCTCGTAATTATCCTTTGAATGCGGCGCGGATTTACGAGAAATTTAAAATAAAACCCGGCGGGAGCCGCTATCTTTTGGCGACGGCTTTAATGAGCGGGGAGAAGGTTATTTTGGTGGGGGAGCGGTTGAGATGAGTTAGTCCTTAAAGGAACGTCCGGATTAAATTCGCTCGGATTAGTTTGCTTACTTTTGCTGCACACAATTTTTAAACTATATCAACTGATATACTTTTATGACGGATCAAGAAATAAAAATAGGAACACAGAAAATTCGTATCAAGAAAACGAAGCACGGGGAATATTTGGCAATAACCGATTTAGCTAAACTAATCAACGAAAACACGATCAGGTTATCAATAATTGGGTGAAGAGCGTAGCTGCTTTAAAATTTTTACGCGCTTGGAAAAGTCAATATAACCCGGACTACAATGCAAGTGCTTATGCTGAAATCAGAATGAGAGCGGGTTCGTCGTCTTTTTATTTGAGTGCTGGGCAATGGATTGAAAAGACAAATGCCGTCGGTTTGAAATCGACACGCGGGAGAGGAGGCGGCACTTTTGCGCATCATTTGATAGCACTCGAATTTTGTGCAACCTTGAGCGCAGAATTTCGCTTAAATGTCTTCAAAGAATATCTTGAGTTGAAAGCACATCAAAACACGAGGTGGCTGAAAACAAACGAGGTTTATTTGAAAAAAATGGAAGACCGTGCTCTTGAAATCAATCGTTTTGCGCAGGATATGCAGGAGAGCTTACATTCCTTGGAGGAGGAGTGATTTTTAAAGTAACCTGTATGGGGTACTTTAGATTAAGACGCTTTTGTAAAATCAGTTGTGATTTTCTGAAATTTACAGATCGCTCCCGGGGTCAGGTCAGATGCGGCAATTCCGCGTCTCT
>JAHDCG010000018.1:16226-26692 GCA_020629965.1 Saprospiraceae bacterium
TGAAATTTACAGATCGCTCCCGGGGTCAGGTCAGATGCGGCAATTCCGCGTCTCTGCAAAGCAGGGAATTGCCCGACTACTCCAACAATTCAAACCAACTCCAACCACTCCAACCATCCTCTTATCCAAAAGTCTGAAACACAAACAAACTCCCCAAATAAGCCAATGCCGTCATAAAAATAAACTGAATGCCCGCCCATTTCCAGCTCTTCGTCTCGCGCTTCGTGACTGCCAAAGTGCTCATACATTGCATTGCAAAAACGTAGAAAATCAAGAGGGAAAGCGAAGTCACCCACGTATAAACCGGCAGTCCCGTTTTCGGATTTTTGGCTTCGCGCAATTTATCGCGCACCGCAAACTCGTCGCTGTCGCTGCCGATACTGTAAATCGTCGCCATGGTGCCCACAAAAACCTCGCGGGCGGCGAAGGAAGTGATGAGTGCAATGCCGATTTTCCAATCAAAACCGAGCGGTTCGATAGCCGGCTCGATGAACTTGCCGAGGTGACCGGCGTAACTCGCTTCTATCTTTTTGGCGGCAAGCACGTTGTCTGCCGCTTGGTCGGTGAGTTGTTCCGTTTCGATGACTTGTGCGGCTTCTGCGGTGGCTTCGTTCATGGCTTTGGTCGGGCCGTAACTCGCTAAAAACCACAGGATTATCGAAATAACAAAGATGACTTTTCCCGCTTCGATGACGAAGGTTTTGGTTTTTTCGTAAACGGTTAAAAAGACATTTTTCATAATCGGACGGCGATACACCGGTAATTCCAACAGCAGAAAACTCGTCTCTTCACTTTTTAGTATTTTTTTGAAAACCCAGGCCGAGGCGAGCGCGGCAATTATTCCCAACAAATACAAACCCATAAACGCCAAACCCTGCGCGTTGAAAATTCCCCACACCGTGACCGACGGCACCACAAAAGCAATCAAAACCGTGTAAACCGGAATGCGCGCCGAGCAACTAATCAGCGGCGTGACCATGATAGTAATTAACCTTTCTTTCCGATTACTAATCGTGCGCGTGCTCATAATCGCGGGAATCGCACAAGCCGTTCCCGATACCAAACCGACCACGCTGCGCCCGTTCAGCCCAAATCGCCGCATCAAATTATCGAATAAATACACGGCACGCGCCATGTAACCGCTTTCTTCCAAAATCGAAATAAGAAAAAACAAAATCGCAATTTGCGGAATAAAAATCAGTACGCCCGCCACGCCGGCAATGACCCCGTCGGTCAGCAGACTGCGAAACCAATTATCCGGCAAATTGTCATTAACCACCTCCGTCAGACCGCCGAAAATCGCGTCAATCCAATCCATCGGCACCGTCGCCCACGCGAAAATGGCTTGAAAAACCAAGAGCATCAGCCCGAAAAAAATCAGCAAACCCCACACGCGGTGCGTCACGATGTCATCGATTTTATCGGTCAGCGCATCGGGTGCGTCGCCGGGGCGCGTAACGGAGCTGCGCACCAACGGCTCGATGCGCTCGAAGCGTTGCATCGTGCCGCGCACCTGATGTTTCAGACTTTCCAGGGGTGCGTTTTGTTCGATAAAAGCGCGGTCGGCTTCCGTCAAAAACGGTAATTTTTTGTAATGATGGGCAATTAAAACCCGCTGATAATCAGACTGTTGCGAAAATTTTTCGCGTAGATTTTTCGCCGCATTTTTTTCTTCGTCCGAAAAGCGGAGAAAGGTTTTACCCAAAATATAATCGCCGCTCGTTTCGCAAATTTCTTTCAGTTCTCGCTTTAAATCCTGCATTCCTTCCGCCGTTCTGCCCGAGATGACGACCGTTTTTACGCCCAACTGTTTGGAAATGCTTTTCTCGTCGATTTCAATTTTATCCGCGCGCGCGGCGTCCGCCATATTCAGCGCGAGCAGCACGGGCAGTCCCAAATCGTGAACTTGCGACAGCAGCAGCAGATGCTTTTCGAGCTGCGTAATATCGGCGATGTACAGTATCGCATCCGGATAATTTTCGTCTTGCGGATTGGTAAAAGTATTGGTAACGATGCGCTCGTCGGAAGAGGTCGGAAAGAGAGAGTAAGTACCGGGAAAGTCGATAAGCGTCACCGAAAAATCGGGCGCGAGCAGTGCCGTACCGAGTTTTTTATCGACGGTCACGCCGGGAAAATTCCCGATTTTTTGGCGCATGCCGGTCAGTAAATTGAAAACGGAAGATTTGCCGGCGTTAGGGTTGCCGAGCAGGGCGATTTTATAGTTTTTCTGCACGTAAGGAGGTTTACAAGTTTAGTCGTTTAATCGTTTAGACCTAAAAATCCGGCGGTCAGAATTTCATCTGATTTTTTACAGACAAATCATTATGTAAACCTACTAAATTAAGGATTTAAGAGTAGTTTATACTTCGGAAAGACCGGTTCGTCATTTGGAAATTCACCTGAAATTAAAAGCAATCGCCAAATAACCAAATAAACGATTAAACATCCAATCACATCAATTCGATTTTCGCCGCTTCATCGGCACGAACGGCCATACGCGAGCCGTCGATACGAAGATAAAAGGTCTTGTCAAAATTGGTTTTACGCAGCAGAGTAATCTTGCAGCCGGGTTTTACCCCCATGCACAGCAATTTACCGCAGATGTTTTCGCAGTTAAAACAGACCACCGTTTTTTGCTCGCCGATTTTCAAATCTCTGATATTCATAAATGCCTTCTTTTGTTTAAGCGTTTAGGAGGTTTAAGCGTTTAAATTACTTATCACGCTTAAAACCTTCTACAAACATATTCTCCTCGGGGGGGACAAATATACACCTTACTTGGAATTTGTCCAAATAAGCATAAGACTTTATTCGGAATAACTTTTCCGGCGGCGTATCAGGTACAAAATTCGAGTCAAACAAAAAATCAAGCCCGAACAGTTCAGCCGATTTTTTGGAATGATTTTTGGACACTTTAACTCTCATTGCTCCCTCGTTTTTACTGCCTCCGTTCTCGCCCCGAGACTATATTTTTTCCTCCCGCCGCATACAATCGTTTTTCCCTCTTTTTCCTCCGACCGCAAAAATCCGAAATTTTTTACACGCACATTTATCTTCGGCAACATATCCTCCGGTTGCGACAAAAAAAAAAAACAATGAAAAATCACTTTCTCCGAGGCATTCTACCGGGGCTGCTGCTCCTGTCCGTCCTTTCCGTACACGCACAATGTACCGATATTACCGGTCGCGTTTTTACCGATTTTAACGAAAACGGCATTTTCGATGCACCCGCCGAGGTCGGTCTCGCCGACGTTTCGGTCAGCGCATTCGACAATGATAACACATTGATTGCAGGCACTTTAACCGACGCAGCCGGACAATACACCTTGCCCGTCAATACCGCTGATGCGACCACGCTTTGCCCCGACGGTACACATTGTTATCGGGTAGAGTTCGACCTGCCTGCAGACCACGTCGCTTGGTCTGCCGACTCGGGACTCGGCGCGGAGGTACAGCGTATTTGCGATAATAACTGCACGGCCGACTTGGCTTCCTACTGCCGTTACGATTACTGCGAAGACAACCCGACGCTCACCACGCCCTGCTACATCGACGGCCCGAACAACGGTACGGAAGACGTGCTGATTTCTTTTTCTTTCGACAATCCGACGGGCATGCCGATGCACGAGTCGCGTGAAGACCAAATCGCCACGACCTACGGTTTGGCTTATCACAACGTTTCTGACAATCTTTTTGCGGCGGCTTTTCAAAAACGCTTTTCGGGCTACGGCGCGGGTAGTCCGGGGTCGATTTATATTATTTCCGAACCGAAAGACAATGCCTACTCGGGCGCGGAATTTTTGGATTTGAACACGCTTTTCGGCACCCCGGTGGCCGGCACCGATCCGCATGATTTTACCACCGTTTCAATGGACGACCCCTTGCGTTTCGTCGATGCGGCTTCTTTTGATGCGGTCGGCAGAATGTCGCTCGGTGATATGGAAATCGCCGAAGATTTGGGTGAATTGTATGTGATAAATTTGACTGACCGCAGCTTATATACCATTCCTTTGGGCAGTGATATCGAAAATCCGACGGCACCGACTTCCGCCGCGCAGATTACCGTTACGCCCTTAGCAGATGCCGGAAATCCTTTACCCGATTTGCCCGCCGGTATTTCCAATGAAGAAATTATTCCTTTCGGTTTGGAAGTACACAAAGGTCTCATTTACATCGGTTTGGTGACAAACGGGCAAACCAACGGGCTGACCGCTATGCACGGTTTGGTTTACAGCTATAACCCAACCACGGGTGTCTTTGCCAAAGCTCTGCAATATCCTTTAAATTATGCGCGGGGTTGCGGTTTCGGAGATACAAATAGCTGCTACGGACCCGCCGATTGGCAACCGTGGCTCGATGCAAATGTTTATCCCGCTCCCGTCTTCAGTCAATTCAGAGAAGAAGCCTACCCGCAGCCGATTTTGGCGGATTTGGGTTTTGACAATCGCGGGAACATGGTCGTCTCGATGCGCGACCGGTGGGGCGACCAAGGCTCTTACGATGCGCCCAAACCCGACGACGACGGCACAATGTCGCACTACGATGCCTTCGGTGATATTCTGTATGCCGTGACCAATAACGACGGCACCTGGTCGCTTAATATTGCCGACTTCACGGACAATACGCTTTCCGTCGGAAACTCGACCGCCGGAGCGGCTGCTCCTTGTCCGGACGGTGAAAATTTCTTTGGCAGCGACTGCTACAATGCCGACACCTATATTCACGAAGAAACAAATTTCAGCGGGATTGCCATACATTTGCCTTCCGACCAAGTCACTTCGATTTCCATGGATCCCGAAATCGACGCATTTTCAACGGGTGTCGATTGGCACGATTTGAGTACGGGCACACAGACCGATGCTTACCAAATTTTGACTCTCGCCAGAGCCAATGACGCCGGCGAGTTCGGAAAAGGAAACGGACTCGGCGACCTCGAATTGATGTGCGCCGAAGCCCCTATAGAAATCGGTAACTATGTGTGGCTCGACACCGACCGCGACGGTATTCAAGACCCCTGCGAGTCGCCTTTATCGGGTATTACCGTTGAATTATACGATGCTGCCGGCACACTCGTCGGCTCTGCCGTGACGGATAACAAAGGAATTTACAACTTCGGCGGTGTCGGAAATGTGAATATGATCGGCACGAATATTTTGGATTTCGGCAGCGATTATGAACTGCGCCTCGACGTACTCGCGGCAGAAACCGAAGCTCTCAATTCCGGGCAAATTTCTACGGGATTACTGCTCACGCAAAATGCCCCCGCCGCCGACCGCATCGACAATGACGCGACGCTCGATGCCTTAACCAATCAGGCCGTCATCGCCTTCACCACGGGCAGACAGGGCGACAATAATCACAACTACGACTTCGGCTTTTTTGATTGTTCGGAAATAAGCGACCCGACCCCCGCCGCTGCCGTTTGCTCCGGCGACCCGGTCAGCGGCATGGCGGTTTCTGCGACTAATAATTCGACCGAAGGCATTCGTTTCGTTTATTTTTCCGCTCCGCAAACGGGCGAAGATATGTACACCGGCGGCACCGACATTGCCTTCGTTACCGCCGACGCAAACAATCGTGCCGTCGCTCCCGATTTCACTTTTCCTCCGAATACCGGCGCAACCAACGACACCTATTATGTCTATGCCGTTTTGAATCCGACCCCGTCCGAAGCAATTTGTCGCTCTTTCGCGGAAATTGAAATTACGATATATCCCGCCGTTAATGTCGCCCCCGCCGACGGCGAAGTCTGCCTCAATGAAACGGTAATAGTCAACGGAAACGCAAGCGACGGCTCCGGCGCATACCCGTCGCACACATGGACAGACCTCGGCACCGGCACGGCAGGCGGCTACACCCTCGGCGGTACCATGACCCCCGCGCTCACCCTCGATGCGACGGGCGCAAACCCCGGCACGGTCGCTGTCCGCTACACCGTCACCGACAGCAACGGCTGCACCGCTGCCGACGACGCGCAAATCAATATTCACGGCTCGCCGACCGCTAACGCGGCTGAACTCATTGAGTGCGAAAACGCGACCGCATCCGGCACGGCAACTTTCGACCTTACCGACGCGGACGCAACCGTGACGGGCGGCGCGGCGGGTACGACTGTCACGTATTTCGAGGATGCGGGCTTAACCAACGGCATCGGCGCACCGACAAATTTTGTGAGTAACACCACCATTGTTTATGCTCAAGTCACCGACGGCAACGGCTGCACGGAGTCTTCCCCCGTTACGCTCACCGTTGCAACGGTCAACCCGACTCTGCGCCTTTTGACCTGCTATAATAATTATACAAACGGAAACGAAAACGACGACTACTACACCGCGAGAGTCAACGCGACGGCTACACACCCCGGCGCGTCCGGCAGCTACGAAGTCGTGCTGAATGCGGCGGCGGACGGCAGCGGCGGTACGGTCATCGGTACGGCAATGTACGGCACGGAAATCCTCATCGGTGCGGCAAACGAACTGCCAGCCGAGGGCACGGATGTTGTGTTAACTTTCCGCGATGCAGACGATGCGGCGTGTCGGGCGATAATTATGACGGGAAGTTTGACGGAATGCTCGGACTGTCCGGCGCAGGTGTGTCCGCCGGTGAGTTTGCAGCGTTTTGATTAGTTGTCGGTTGTCGGTTGCCCGTTGCCGGGAATACACGCTGCCGGACAACCGACAACCGGCAACGGAAAATGTCTTCCCGCAGCGATGCCCGAACCGATGCCGGGCGGGAAGCAGCAACGACTTAATCCTGTTCCCGTCCCGCAGCTTTATTTTTGCGAAATCGGGGTGCGGGAGAGTGCTGTTTTGAATTTGTTGAGGGCGTTTAAAAGTTTAGGCGTTTAGGCGTTTAATCGTTTAGTCGTAGCAGGCGGTTCTAAACGGTTAATTCCGATAGCTATCAGAACTAAACTTTTAAACAACAAAAATTCTTTTGAATTTTTGTTACACGGTACTAAACGCTTAAACCCTTAAACAAAAAGACTACGCCGTCGCAACTTCCGCTTGTGCCTCGCGTCCTGCTTTTTGCTTCGCAATCTCCTCCGCCACCGCATCCCACAGCGCAATGCGCCGCTGCAAAGCCTCTTGTGCTACGGTAAGCGCATCCTTCCATTTTACATTATCATTGCCGCACAATTCTTCAATCATTTCCAAAGACAGCGGACCGTGTTCGTCGCCGTCCACCTCGATGTGCCGCTCGAAGTAGTAGGTCAGTTTCGGAAAATTTTGGTTGCTCTCTTTGTAAGCGCGATTGATGATACCGAGAAACATATCGGGTATCAAATCTTCACGTCCGAAAGTGAACGCGGCGGCGATTTTGTGCGGCTCGTCGGTTTTGATGAGATTAAAAGTGAAGTGCAAAAAATCTTTGGTAGCCGCCGGCATTTCTGCTTGGTCGATTTGCGCGTTGACGTTCGATAAGTCTTTGATGCCCGCCAATAAATCGGTAATCGGCTGAGTATCCGCGCCGGTTTCGTGCATGGCTTCGAGGTACATATTAAAGTGACTTTTCGGCTCGCCTTTTTCGTTGATGTCGCTTTCCTCGCCGTGTACGATTTCGTTGATAAAGCGGGCTAACTTGGGATTGGGTGCGGGTTTCCACGGCAGGGTAGTACAGGTCAGGTGCTTTTGCAGGGCTTTGAGCAGCGACATAAAATCCCACACGGCGTAGATGTGCTGCTGCATAAAAATACGAATGTCGTAGGGGGCGGCGAGCACGTCGTAGAGGCGGTGCGTGCGCAGTTTTTCGCGCAGGGGTTCGATTTGCTTTTCGATGTTTTCGATACGAGTCATGGTGAATTTTTTGTTTTTGTGTAAAATGTATGCTGTTCAAACAACTACGAGGCGGGTCGGCTTAGCGGATTTTGTCAAAAGAATGCAAGAAGGGGGGAAGAAAGAAAAACGCCTTTGCATCACTCGGATACAAAGGCGTTTTTTTCGGCTAAAGCCGGACAAACAAACAATCTCCTCAAAACCGCGCACTCACCCCCATATTCGCAATGTACGGCGCACCGATGTTCAACTCAAAACCGACACCGATGTTTTCTGTCACGTAAGCCCGCATTCCGAAAGGCACGACGGCAAGACCCGGGCGCACACCTATGGTAACGGCGGTACCTTCGGCAAAATCGAAGTTGGGGTCGGTCGTATCGGCCGCCAAACCGATACTTATCATTTGCAGTCGCAAACCGGAATACAGGTCGATGCGGTTATTATTGGCATAGTGAAAAAGCGGACGCAATGCAACGGACACGCGATTGATATCGATACTGAAATCTTCCGTAATCGTCTCGCCGTTCAAATTGTAAGTATAGTTGTCAACGTCGAAAGAAAAATTTTGGTGATTAAACGCCGCACCGACGCTGAACCACTTGTTGATGCCGTAATCAAAACTGCCCTGCAAGGCAGGCGTCGTCGTGATGTTGACATCGACCGGATCGTCGAAGAGAATATCGCCGGCTTTGATGACTGCGCCCGTTCCTGAAAAACCGGCGGAGAGAGTTCCCGTAAAGCGGTAGTCCGCATTTTGTGCGGTAATAAAAGTCATGAAAGTCAACAGCAACGCGAGTGTGCCAAGAAAATTTTTCATAAATATTCAATTTTGAAAGTCTTGTGAGTGAAGTGTACGGCCTAAAGACGAGGCGTTGCGGTTTCGGTTACAATCTCCGATTTCATTTAACCGCTCGTTAAGAATTTTGCCGCTGTCCGCAGGATTTTTTTGTTTATGCGGGTACAGAATATTTTTCTCACAAATAATAAGACCTATTTCGGTATTCTTCCGATTTGACAAAAACGAGTACCTTGTACCTTTTGCCAAAATAATCTCTAAATATTTGATTGTCAGTATTTTAAAATTTTCAGAAGCAAGAAATCTCAAAATATCCCTGCTTTCGGGCGAACCGCAGCCCGCCGTTAATTGTCTTACTGCCGGACTGTACTTGTTGTCAAAATAACAACAACTCTTTCCCGCATGACTAACGCCTTATTAACTATACAAAATGCAAGAACCAATCTACGACTTCGGACTCATCGGCCTCGGCACTATGGGCAACAATCTTTTGCTCAACATGGCCGACCACGGTTTTGAAGTTGCCGGCTATGACAAAGACCTTGAAAAAGTGAAGGTGCTCGCCAACGAAAAGGGTGACATTTACGCCGCAGAAACCATCGAAGACTTTGTCAATTCCTTAGAAAAGCCCCGCAAAATTATGTTGCTCGTGCCGGCCGGCAAAATTGTCGATTACGTCTTGGCGGATTTGCTGCCCCTCGTCGATGAGGGCGACATCATCATGGACGGCGGAAATTCTTACTTTAAAGACACCGAACGCCGCCAAACCGAATGCGAAAAACACGGACATTATTTCCTCGGCATCGGTATCAGCGGCGGCGCGGAAGGAGCAAGACGCGGCCCGAGTATGATGCCCGGCGGCAATAAAAAAGCCTACGACAAAGTAAAACCGATACTCGAAGCGGTCGCCGCTAAAGTCGGCAAACAGCCCTGCGTGACTTACCTCGGCGAGGGTTCGGTCGGCAATTACGTCAAAATGGTACACAACGGCATCGAGTACGGTTTGATGCAGATTTTGGCGGAAGCCTACGACGTGATGAAGCGCGGACTCGGCATGACCAACGACGAAATCGGCGACGCCTTCACCGATTGGAATGAAAAAGAATTACAATCTTTTTTGGTCGAAATCACCGCCCGCATTTTCCGCGTAGAAGACCAAGAAACGGGCAAAGATGTTTTGGATTTGATTTTGGATAAAGGCAAACAAAAAGGCACGGGCAAGTGGACTTCGCAGGATGCACTTGACGTCGGTGTGCCGATTCCGACCATTGATTTGGCGGTTATCGCGCGTGCAATTTCGGCTTTCAAGCAAGACCGAGTCGCCGCTTCCGAAATTCTGACGGGACCGGAAACGGTGATTAAAAAAGATAAAAAAGCTTACATTCGCCGCTTGAAAAATGCGACGTTGTTTTCTTTCCTCGTGACCTACGCGCAGGGCATGGATTTGCTGAAACACGCCTCCGTCGAATACAAATATAACCTCGACCTCGAAGGCGTTGCCAAAATTTGGCGCGGAGGCTGTATCATTCGTGCGAAAATGCTGGAAGACTTCCGCAGAGCTTACAAAAAAGACGCGGATTTAGCTAATCTGTTGGTCGATGCCGGCATTGCCAAAAAAGTAAATAAAACCCAAAAAGATACGCGCACGGTCATCGCCGACTCGGTCAAAGCGGGTATTCCGCTGCCCTGTATCGGAGCGTGTTTGGCGTATTTCGACAGCTACCGCACCGCTCGCCTGCCCATGAATCTGACGCAGGCACAACGCGACTTTTTCGGCTCGCACACTTATGAGCGACTGGACAAAGAGGGAATTTTTCATACGGAGTGGGGGGAGAAGAATGTTTAAAGGTTGCTTTAGGGCTCCAGACCCCTAACCCCGGAGCGGGGAACTTTCT
>JAHDCG010000018.1:26792-33155 GCA_020629965.1 Saprospiraceae bacterium
GTTTAAAGGTTGCTTTAGGGCTCCAGACCCCTAACCCCGGAGCGGGGAACTTTCTTCGTGCTTGAGTTTACGGTAAATCTTGGGGTTTTTGGTTTTCCGGTTTTGAAACAGAACGAAATCTAAGTTTTACCTTTTTGAAATTGAATTTCAATTCAACACGAATTTAAATTTCAAAGAAAGATAACTCCCCGCTCCGGGGTCGGGGGCATTCAGTACGGCTCCAGACCCCTAACCCCGGAGCGGGGAACTTTCTTCGGGCTTGAGTTTATGGTGAATCTTGAGGTTTTTAGTTCTCTTTTTTTTAGAGTAAAACGGACTTCAAGAACTGCGTTTTTGAAAACGAATTTTAGTCCAAAACGAATTTTAGTTTTGAAATTAGATACTCCCCCGCGCAGGCCTGTCCCGACTTCAGTCGCGGAGGGCGGGGGGCATTCAGTACGGCTCTACACTTTCTCAACCAAAAAAATATAAAACACACCTTGTCCCCTCGGGGCGCGAACCAACTAAAAAATGAACAACATCATCAAACCCGAACCGACTATCATTTTTATCTTTGGCGGCAGCGGCGACCTTGCTAATCGCAAACTCATTCCTGCCCTTTACAATCTGTGGCTCGACGGTTATATGCCCGATAAATTTCGGGTCGTCGGCATGGGGCGCACCAAGTACAGCGACGCCGAATATCGCCACGAGATGAACGGCGGCGTCAATGATTTTTCGCGGCAAAAAGGCAGCAAAGAGTCGTGGTTGGAATTTTCCGAAAACGTCAAATACCTCGTCAGCGATGTGATGGACAAAAAGTCTTACACGGCGATGGGCAAGATGATTGACAAGGCGGAAAAGGACTTCGGGGCGCATCCGAACGTCATTTTTAACCTCGCCATTGCGCCCGGTCTGATGGACGACGTAGTGCGGCATTTAGGCGAGTCGGGTATCTGTCGTGACCCGGAATGCACGCGCTTGGTGATTGAAAAGCCTTTCGGACACGATTTGAAATCGGCGATTGCGCTGAATAATTTGCTGAAAGAATACTTCGACGAAAGTCAAATTTATCGCATCGATCATTATTTAGGCAAAGACGCGGTGCAAAATATTCTCGTTTTTCGCTTCGCAAATTTGCTGTTCGAGCCGATTTGGAACAATAACTACATCGAGCACGTGCAGATTACGGTCAGCGAAGACATCGGCGTCGGTGATCGCGGCGGCTACTACGACAAGTCGGGTGCGCTGCGCGATATGATACAAAATCACGTCTTACAACTGCTCTGTTTTACGGCAATGGAGCCGCCCGTCAGTTTCGAGGCAGAAGGCATTCGCAACCGCAAAACCGACGTTCTCCGCGCCATTCGTCGTTTTAAACCCGAAGACGTCGCCGAAAATGCCGTGCGCGGTCAGTACAGCGAAGGCTGGTCGAAAGGCGACAAAGCCAAGGGCTACCGCGAGGAAGTCGGTAAAGAAACCGACACGGAAACCTACGCGGCGGTCAAGCTGCACATCGACAACTGGCGGTGGCGCGGCGTGCCTTTTTACGTGCGCTCCGGCAAGCGGATGTTCGGCAAAACCTCCGTGATTACCATTCAGTTTAAGTCCGCGCCGCATCAGGTATTTCCCGAAGCAACGGCAACGACCGTCAAGCCGAATCGCATCACGATTGCAATTGCCCCCGACACCGGTATCAAGATTCGCTTCCAAAGCAAACGCCCCGGTCTCGACATGATGCTGAACCCCGTCGAAATGAAATTTAACTACTCCGAAACCTACAAAGACAAACAACCCGAGGCCTACGAAACTCTGCTGCACGACGTGATGACCGCCGACGCGACCCTCTTCATGCGCAGCGACGAGGTAGAAGCGGCTTGGGCATTATTAACGCCGATACTCGAAGCCTGGGAAAAAAATCCGGCTTACGATTTCCCGAATTACGAACCCGGCAGCAGCGGCCCGAAAACGGCGGATGCTTTGATTGCAAAGGATGGGTTTCACTGGGTTTCGTGAGGTGAAGACGTTAGATTTTAGACGTTAGATGTTAGATTTAGGCTTTCGAAATTTAGAAATTTTGGGATAAAAATTCAAGTCTCGTCTAAAGTGAAAATGAATTTGTGTACATGCAAGTTAAAGCGGCAATCTAACGTCTAAAATCTAACATCTAAAATCTTAATCATGACAGAAGTATTCAAAAAAGAAGTATTTAAAAATAAAGAAGAAATATGCGCGGCGGCGACCGAGTTATTTATTGAAAAAGCCGCCGAAAGTATTGAAGCACGCAACAAATTCGTAGTCTGCTTATCGGGTGGCAGTACCCCGGAACTGATGTTTCGCATGCTCGCCAAACCCGAAAACGCCGAGCGCGTCAACTGGAAAAAAGTGCATTTTTTTTGGGGCGACGAGCGCATGGTACCGCCCGACGACCCGGACAGCAACTACGGTATGACCAACGATGCGCTGCTGAAAAAAATCGATATTCCGAGCGGGAATATACACCGCATTAAAGGTGAACTGGAACCGAAACTGAGTGCCGGCGAGTACCGCGCGGAGCTGAACGTTTTCTTCCGTCACAAGCAACCCGTTTTTGATTTATGCTTTATGGGCATGGGCGACGACGGGCATACCGCCTCGCTCTTTCCGAAAACCAAAGCATTAAAATTGGTCAGAAAACGCGCCGCCGAAGTCTATGTGAGCAAATTGAAAGCGTGGCGCGTGACCTTGAGTGCGCCCGTGCTGAATATGTCGCGCTATATGCTCTTCATGGTGGCGGGCAGAAATAAAGCAAAGGCTCTGAAAGAAGTTTGGTACGGTGAGTTAAACCCGCGCCTTTATCCGGCACAACTGATGCGGGCTGCGGAAAACGAAGTGGTCTGGTATTTGGATGAAGCGTTGGGGAAGGCGGTTTGAGGTGGTGTTTAGGCGTTTAGAACAAGCCTCTCAGCCAAACGATTGAACGCCTGAACATTTAAACTTACTTTTGTGACGCGGTATCAAATATCGAATATCATATTGAATTTTGCAGTTCAAAATTTGAGTAGGTTTAGGCATTTAATTGCTTAAACGCCTAAACAATTTAAACCTTCAGACAACCAAATCCAAAACCAAACAGCCCGCCAAACCGATAAAACTCACAATCGTCTCCATCAGCGTCCACGAGCGAAAAGTGTCCTTAATCGACAGTCCGAAGTATTCTTTAAACAGCCAAAATCCCGTGTCATTGACCTGAGAAAAAGTCAGACTGCCCGCGCCCGTTGCCAAGACTAACAGCTCCGGCGCAATGTCCGAACCGACAATCAGCGGCGCGGCAATACCCGCCGCCGTGAGTGCCGCGACCGTCGCCGAGCCGAGCGCAATGCGCAACGCCGCCGCGATGCCCCACGCCAATATCAAGGGCGAAATTTCCGTATCTTTCAGTATTTCACCGAGATATTCGCCCGTGCCGCTGTCCGTCAGCACTTGTTTAAATGCGCCGCCCGCACCGATGATGAGCAGTATCATCGCCACGCCTTTGATGGCCTCGGCGAGGGTCAGTGAAATCTGCGGCATTGTTTTTCCGCGTGCAATGCCGAGCGTAAAAATGCCGAAAAGTAAGGACAGTAACAGAGCCATGACCGGCTCGCCGACGAAGGTTAAAATTTGATAAAGAGGTGTATTTTCCGCCAATGTCAACTTTGCAAATGCCGCCGCTGCCATCAGCAAAACGGGCATTAAAGCCGTCAAAATGCTGATACCGAAGTCGGGCCTTTCCGTCGCCGGCGCGACTGCTTTGGGCGAAAAACTTTCGGGTACATTCGTTCGGATATTCTGCAAAGTCTTAGCGAAAAGCGGTCCCGCGATAATTACCGTCGGCACCGCCAAAATCAGACCGTAGAGCAAAGTCGTCGCAATATCCGCTTTATAAATCACCGCAATCGCCGTCGGTGCCGGGTGCGGCGGCAAAAAACCGTGTGTAACCGACAGTGCCGCCACCAAAGGCACGGCGAGGTACAGCAGCGGCAGCCGCGTCGTTTTGCCCACGGCAAAAACCAAAGGCACCAACATCACAAAACCCACCGTATAAAAAATCGGAATGCCGACGATGAAGCCCGTCAACATCAACGCCCACTGTATTTTTCCCGTTCCGAAGGCAGCAATCAGCCCGTCCGTAATCCGGTGCGCCGCTCCGCTTTCGGCAATCAGCCCGCCGAGCATCGCCCCGAAACCGATGATGAGCGCGAGATAACCGAGCGTGCCGCCGACACCTTTTTGTACCGATTTAATGACCGCATCAAAGGGCATCCCGACCCCGAGACCGACCCCGACGGCAACGATAATCAAGGCGATGAAAGGGCTGAGATTGAAGCGAATAATGAGCAGCAAGAGGACGATTATTCCGGTGAGAATGACGAGTAGCGGCATGGTTAAAATTTTTTTGCCGAAGGTAGGGAGAATTTCGGGAAAAGAAGATTTTGAGAGATTTGGCAGAAAAATATCGTTGTTTTAGTGCAACAAAATTTCTAACTCGTTGATTATCAGTAAAATTTTTTATTAACTTTGCCAAAAGCAGTCTTAAAACAATAGATTTGGCAAAATTATGGAAGTTTTCATTGGTCGTAAGCGAGAAAAAGAAATATTGAAGAAAGCATTCGCATCGCCGAAAGCGGAATTGGTAGCGGTAATCGGGCGCAGAAGAGTAGGGAAGACTTTTCTTATCAATCATACCTACGGAGACAATATTGCCTTTCACATCACGGGTGTACAAAACGGCACGACGGAGCGGCAACTGACTAATTTTTCCGTCCGTCTGAATATTTTCGGGAAAGAAAATGTCAATAATTTCGGCGTTCCGAAAGATTGGTTTGCAGCCTTTACGCAGTTGGAATTGTATTTGACCGAAGAACTGAAAAGCGGGCGAAAAGTCGTTTTTATCGACGAAGTGCCGTGGTTGGCTACTCCAAAATCCGAGTTCATTCAGGCACTCGGTTACTTTTGGAATAATTGGGCGGAAAAGCAGAATTTAGTCGTCGCAATCTGCGGTTCGGCGGCTTCGTGGATGGTGCAAAATGTGGTCAACGACACCGGAGGATTACACAACAGAATTACGCAATACATTGAACTGCAACCTTTTACACTCAAAGAAACGAAGGCATTTTTACAAAGCCGCTACATCGACCTGACCAATTATCAGATTACGGAATTGTACATGGCATTAGGCGGCATTCCGCACTATTTGGAAAAAGTCGAACGCGGGAAAAGTGCCGTGCAAAACATCGACAGTATCTGTTTTTCGCCGACGGGTTTGCTGCGCAATGAATTTTCTCGCCTTTATCCGGCACTCTTCAAAAATGCCGCGTATCACTTGTCGATTATCCGCGCTTTAGCCACCAAACGTATGGGCATGACGCGCAGCGAAATTCTGGAAAAAGCGGATGTCCCGCAAGGCGGTGCGGTCACGACGACTTTAGAAGAATTGGAGCAATCCGGCTTCATTTTATCCTATCTGCCTTTCGGCAAAAAGAAAAAAGGAACGCTTTATCGTCTGACGGACGAGTACTCTCTATTCTATTTATATTTCATTGAAGACCAAAGTAACGCCGGCGCGGGCACTTGGAATCACCTCAGCCAAACGCAAAAATACCGCACATGGAGCGGCTACGCCTTCGAGAGTATTTGCTTGAAACATCTGCCGCAAATCAAAAAAGCACTCGGTATCACGGGCATTTACTCAAAAACCGCCTCTTTTTACCGAAAAAGAACGGAAAACGAACGCGGGGTGCAAATCGACCTGCTCATCGACCGCATGGATAATGTTATTAGTTTGCTTGAAGTAAAATTTTACAACAAAGAGTGGACGCTAAGCGAAGCTAATGCTAAAAGTTTGACGGAGAAAAAACAGCGATTTCAGATAGTAACCAAAACGAACAAGCAAGTCAGTATCGTGTTGATGACGACTTTCGGCATTAAGCAAAATAAGCACAGCTTGGGTTTAGTGGATAGGGTCTTGGAATTGGATGATTTGTTTGAGTAAGGGGGGGGGAGGTTCCCGTTATTCCCACTCCTCCCGATACCGCCGTTCCCACAAAAGTCGAAAACGCGCGGAGTGAGATTAGAGAGTTGAAATCATAACTCGTTCACAGTCAACGTCTTCAACCTCCTAACCCCCGATTCGGGGGAACTTTCTCCGGGCTTGAGACTGTGGTAAATCTTAATTTTTTGAATCTCTTTTCAAAATAACAGGCATTAAAAGACATAGTCACAAAATTTTACGAAGTAAAATAAAATCATAACCTATCATAAAACTCATAAAAATCAGGGTCAAAAAACATAGTCACACAAGCAATCACCCTCAACCCCCGCCCCCCTGCTGCCACTCCACCGGCGTCATCCCCGTCTCCTTCT
>JAHDCG010000018.1:33255-49914 GCA_020629965.1 Saprospiraceae bacterium
CCTCAACCCCCGCCCCCCTGCTGCCACTCCACCGGCGTCATCCCCGTCTCCTTCTTAAATACCCGCCCGAAATAACTCGGGTCATTATACCCCGTTTCAAATGCCGTCGCCGTCACACTTTGCTCCGGGTTGCGCAGCAAATCCTTCGCCCGTTCCAAGCGAATAAAACGCACGTATTTATTCACCGAAAGCCCCGTCAGAGCGGACAGCTTGCGGTGCAGTTGCGAGTGACTCATGCCGATTTCGCGACACAGCATCTGTACGTCGAGGTTATAATCGTCGATGTGGTCTTCGACGACCGACTTGACGCGCAGCACAAATTCATCTTCCGGCGCGGTTTCCTTTACGACCGTTTGCGCCGCCGGTACTCTTTCCAAACCCAAATAATGCTGCTGTAATTTACGACGCAGCTCCAACAGTTTTTCAATGCGTATCAGCAGTTCTTCGGGATTAAAAGGCTTGGCGAGGTAGGCATCCGCGCCCTGTTTCAGACCCGTCAGGCGGCTGTCCGTGTCGGCTTTGGCGGTGAGCAGCACCACGGGAATGTGCGAGGTGCGGGCATCCGCTTTCAGTTCGCGGGCGAGGGTGTAACCGTCTTTCAGCGGCATCATAATGTCGCTGATGATGAGGTCGGGCGTGTGTTCTATGGCTTTTTCGCTGCCGCGTTGTCCGTTCTCCGCCATGATGAGGTGGTATTTTTCGGACAAGCAGGCACTGATGTAAGTGCGCACGTCGAAGTTGTCTTCCGCTACCAAAATCGTCGGTTTTTGCGTGTCGATGACGGCGGGCGCAAGCGGTTTTTCCGTCAAATCATCGGCGATGCCCTCGCGGTGAAATTGCAATTTGGCGCGGTCATAATAAGACAAATCCGTGTTTTGCGCGGCGGTCTGTGCGACGGGCAGCAGCAGGGTAAATTCCGTGCCCTTGCCGAGGTCGCTTTTCACACTAATCTGCCCCTGCATCAATTTGACCAGTTCGGCGGTCAGTGCCAGACCGATGCCCGTGCCCTCATATTCGCGGGTTTGACTTTCGTCCGCCTGATAAAACCGCTCGAAAATGTACGGCAATCGCTCCGGCGCAATGCCGGTGCCCGTGTCTTTGATGCGCACCGAAAGCATTTTGTCCGCCTCCGTTGCGGGATTGACGCTGATGTAAATATCCCCGCCGGCGGGCGTAAATTTTATGGCATTTGACAAAAGATTCGAGATAATTTGCTGCACTTTTTGCGGGTCGAAATCCATGTTTTGACTTTCCAAATCGGACAAAAAATGCACTTTGACATCCCGACTTTCGGCAAAAGAATGAAAACTTTCCGTCAAATATTTAAGATAAGAAATGAGGTCGCCCTGTTGCAAGTCGAGCTTCATTTGACCCGACTCTAATTTCGCCAAATCGAGCATTTGATTGACCAAATTCAGCAGATTTTGCCCGTTGCGACTAATCATCTCCGCCATGCGCGACTGCGACTCCGTGAGTTGCCCCTGCATTTGTTTTGCCATACCCAAAATAACGGTCAGCGGTGTCCGAAATTCGTGCGTGATGTTGGTATAAAGCCGCGATTTTGCTGCATCCAAATCCTGCAAACGCACCGCCTCCGCCTCCGCCAAACTCTTGCGCAGTTGAAAACGATAAACCGCATACAGCAAACCGAAAAAAGCCGCCGCGTACAGCCCGTAAGCCCACCCGGTGCGCCACCACGGCGGACTGATGCGCACCGACAGCGGTGTAATTTCCGCAGACTCACCCGCAGAATTGAAACCGCGCACCCGCAGCGTGTAAGTGCCGGGCGGTATTTGGGCGTAAAAAATCGAGTTGCTTTCACCGCCCGCACGCCAATAAGTATCGTAGTTTTCGAGAAAATATTCAAAGCGATTATCCGCCGGTCGTTGATAGTCCAAAAGCGAAAAAGCGAGAGAAAAATTGTTCTCTTCGTGTGTCAAAGTCAAGGTACCGCCGCGTTGCAAACTATCGGGGGTAAAGGCGGCGCGGCTGTCCCGCTCGCCGTTCAGCGTGAAGCCCGTCAGCACGATTTTAGCCGGGTCGAGAGTTGCCGGATTTTTCTGTCGCGAGTAGTAAGCGTCTATCGTGCGGCGATTGACGTACATGCAGCCGCCGTCGCCGCAAAACAGCATTTCGTCGGCAATGCGCGCCGCCGAGCGGTGCGCAAAAGGCAGCGCAAGCAATTGACTTTCAGTCGAATAGTCATAAAACTCGCCGAGGTCGGGATTGTAAACACTGATGCCCGTCGTGGTCGAAAACCACAAACTGCCGCGCGCGTCGGCGAGCATGGCGACTGCCTGCCCCGTTTCGTCTTCCGTAAATTCGGTGCGCGTGACGACTTCGTTTTTATCGACGGAATACAGCACGCGCTCGGTAGCCGCCCACACTCTGCCGTCGGCATTTTCCGTCAGTCCGGTCAGGTGCAAACGGTCATCCGGCTGCGACAATGTTTCTAAAATCAGCGGCGTAAATCTTTTGGTTTTCGGGTCGAATTTTGTCAGACGCACTTCCGCTTCGTCTTCGATGCCGAAAATAAGTAAATCGCCGGCTTCCGAAAATTTCAGCAATCCGGGTGACCTCGGACAGTCCCGAGATTGCGCCGCCGAAAACCGCTCGAAAGTGCGCATTGCCGGGTCGAATTTATTCAAAAAACCGCTTCTGTCCGTCGTCCAAACCGTCTTGCCGTCGGGCGCGACCGCGAGGTCGATAATGTTGTTGCCGCCGATGCTCAACGGGTCGCTCGGATCGTGGGTGTAGGTGCGCAGGGTGCCGGTTTTCGGGTCGAGTTGCCACAGCCCCGCCGCCGCTTCGTTTTTGGTAAAATACAGCACATTGTCGCGGTCGGAATGCAGTAAAATACAGTCGTCGAAGAGGTCATCGACGCGCCTTTCCTGACTGAAGCGATTGCCGGGCAGGGGATTTTTCGGGTCGTCCTGATACGTCAAATCCCATTCGTTCCAATCGTTCCAATTGACTCGCTGTATGCCGTTGTAGTGCCTGCCGAACCACAGTCTTTCGTCTTTATCGACGTGTACGCTTTGTACCTCGTCGCCTTTATTTACCATGCCGAAAAAAGACAAAAGATTGTCCGATTTATAGACCTTCTCGCCGATGTCGCCCGTACAAAACCACAGCGTTCCGTCGCGTGATTTGTAGAGTTGCCAAGCGTGATTAAAAGGGTAGAAAAAGTTGTTGCTGTTTTTTTGAATGACGTAGGTTTCGTCCAAAATTTTGCGCGTAGCAACATCGAACAAACGCAAACCCGCACCGTAGCTGCAAATGTAAATGCGACCGGGTTCGACCTCGAAAAATGAGCGGATGTGCGGTGTGTCTTCTTTGATTTCAAAAGCCGAAAGGTCGGGTTGCAGCGTCAGTTTTTCCGCCCTGCGGTCGAGTAAAAAGACGCGGTTGTAATTACCGCCGACCCAAAAATTTCCCCGCGAATCTTCGTACAAAGAAGCGACTTTTACCCGCGCCTTATTCGCCGCCGGCACCCCGTTTTCATAAATTTGCGTAAAGTCGTCCGTCGCCGCATTGTAGCGACACAGCCCGCCCCGGTCGCCCTCCTCCCACGGGTAGCCCGTGCCGACCCACAGCGTGCCCGCCCGGTCGAGATACACCGTGCGTACCTCGTGATAGCTAAGGCTGCGCTCGTTTTTCGCCTCGGCGTAGTAATTTTTAAACCGCTCGGTGCGCGGGTCGAAGCGACTCAAACCGCCCCGGGTTGCCAGCCATATTCTGCCGTTTTCGTCCTGCACCATGTCCGTAATAAAGTCGTCGCAGACACTGTTCGCGTCATTCGCGTCGTGCCGGTAGCGCGTAAATTCTTCGGTGCGCGGATTGTATTTATTAAAGCCGCCGCCCCAAGTCGAAACGTACAAAAAGCCATCTGTGCCTTCGATAATTTTTTCGATTTCGTTGAAGGAAATCGAGGTGCTGTCCGACACCCGGTTGCGGTACGTCTTAAAGCGCGAACCATCGTAGCGCAGCAGCCCGTTTTTGCTGCCAAACCACATGAAGCCCCGCGAGTCCTGAAAGATATTCTGCACCTCGTTGCCGCGCAAACTGCCGGGCAGGTCGAACTGATAGACGGGCGTACGATGAAAATAGGTTTCCTGTGCGTATATATCGGCAAAAGGCGCTACCGCCGCGAGGAGGGCGATAACGCTGATAAGAAGTCGTGTTGTATGTTTTTTCATAGGTTGACGGATGACGGTTGACGGCGGCTGCGGTGTCTGACACTCGACCCGAGCGTGGAAAAAAGGATTAAGAATTACCGTAAAATTTACGAGCGAATAGTGTCTGACACCGCCGCTATTCTATTGGGATTCAAGTGTTTATCACTACCGGGTGTCAGACACTATTCTAATTGAAATTCGTTTTTTTAAAAACCAAAATTATCTTTTCAAATCGAGAAAAGTGTCAGACACCCTACCGGTATCGAAAATGTGCCGGTCTTCAACAATTATCGAGGTGTCTGACACTCGACCCGAGCGTGGAAAAAAGGATTAAGAATTACCGTAAAATTCACGAGCGAATAGTGTCTGACACCGCCGTTATTGTATTGAAAATCAGCCGTTTATTATTGCCGGGTGTCAGACACTAATCTAATCAAAATTCGATTTTAAAAACCAAAATTATCTTTTCAAATCGGAAAAAGTGTCAGACACCCTACCGGTATCGAAAATGTGCCGGTCTTCAACGATTCAACAGTTCAACGATTCAACGAATATTATCGCACCCGCCCGCTTTCTTCCTGCGATGCGGCGCCGCGTTGTTCCGCTTTTTTCAGTTTGCTGTTGCCGAAAGACTGCGACCAAGTCAGGCGAAAAATCGAGCCTTCCTGCTGATACGTTTGGCGAAAAACGAGATTGAGGTCGGGGCGCGTGTAATCTTGCGTCCAAAACGAACCCAAATTTAAGGCATCTTCCCAATTCAGCGTCAGGCTGCTGCTGTTTTTAAATTGTTTGCGCATCCCGACGTTAAAGCCGCCCTGCGTCGGACTCGCCGCCAAGCCGTTGTTATTCCCCGTAAAAAGGTAGCCGTCCAATTCTATGGACAGGTCGTTTTTCAGTTTAAAATTTTGGTTGGCAAATAAGCCCGCATAAACGTTCGTCTGACGAATATTTTCTCCCGCGAAGGTCAAATCCTGCTGCTGATAGCCGACGCCGGTTTCGTAGTTACTTTCCCACCAAGCAGTAACTTTTAACGGAAAACCAAGGAAAAATAATGCGCTTTTCTCATCTTCGATGTTGTCGGGGCGCGAAACGGTCAAATTTTCGTCGGCAATGATGTTCAAATTCCCCCAAATCAGCGGATTATCGACATCGGAGGCTTGCAGGGTAAAACTTACCGTTTTGAAGCGGTAAGAGAGGCGGGCTTGTTTGATAAACGTGACCTGCACCAAAGGATTGCCGGCGGTGACGACGTTGGGCGAAAAGAAGAAAAACGCGGGCGCGAGAATGTTCAAGCTCGGACGGCTGATGCGCTCGCTGTACGAGAGTTGCACGGAGTTATTGTCGTTAAATTGATGCGACAAAAATGCGGACGGAAAGAGGCGACCGTACTGTCTGCGGGTCAGCGTTTCCGTCGGATTTCCGAGCGTTAAATCCGTGTATTCATAACGCGCACCCAATTTGGCGGAGGTCTTTTCGCTGAATTGATAATCGGCGGAAAGGTAGGCGGCATATACGTTTTCGTCCATGTCGATGAGATTGGTGTAGCGCGGGTCGGGGATGCGCACGCCGTTCACGATATCCGCCAAGAGGTTGTCGTTGCTGAAGTCGGAAACGGTTGCTTTCAGACCGCCCTCGATGTTGGCTTTTTCGGACAAAGGACGGCTGTAATCGGCTTTCCAAACGTTGATGCGAATGGGATTTTCTTTGCGCGAAACGAACTCCTCATCGCGCAAATTTTCTCCGTCGCCGTTTTGCGTCACATCGAAATAATCGGTCGGGTTGGTATTAAAATAATCCAAATAATCGTAGTCAAAAGACAATTTTCCTTTGTCGGCAAAAGTATGGCGCAAATTGACGTTGTACATAAAATGATTCCAATCGTTGCGCTCCAGACTGCGCAAATTACTGCGCTCGGTGAGCGTGCCGTTTTCGGTAATCGTGGTTTCGGTTTGCGCATCCAAGTCCCAATCGCGGCGAAAACCGGAGAGCAAAACCCCGACGGTCGTGCGGTCGGTCAGTTCGTAATCCGCGCCGAGGCGGGCATTGTACAAAGCACGAAAACCCGGGCGATTGCTGTACGTGTCGGTCACCAAAAGTTTGTCGCCGTTTTGTATGGCTTTGTTGATTGTCACGTCTTCCTGCAGATAATTTTGGTTGGCACTCAAGTCGGAAAACAGGCTGAATTTCCCCTTGCGCACGTTCAGATTGAGCGACGCGCCGTACTTCGGTCTTTCGCCGTAGCCGACGTTCAGATTGTAGCTGCCGTTTACGCCTTCATCCAAATTTCTGCTCAAAACAATGTTGATAATCCCCGCCGTGCCCTCCGCGTCGTAAGAGGCGGGCGGCGTACTGATGAGTTCGATGCGTTCGATATTGTCGGCGGGCATCGACTGCAAAAGTTGCACGAGTGCGTCGCCGGACATGCGATTGCGTTTGCCGTTGATTTCGACAATCACGCCCTGTTTTCCGTCGAGCGTAAGCGAGCCGTTGATGCCGTCGATACGCACGCCGGGCGAGCGTTTCAGCACTTCCAAAGCGTTGGAACCTGTGGCGGTGATGCTGTTTTTTACATTGACAATCAGCCGGTCGATTTTCTGCTCGAAAGGCGGTTTTTTGGCGGTGACAACCACTTCTTCGAGTTGTGCGGCATCTTCGGCGAGCGTCAAATCCGGCGCGACGTTTTTCTTGTTTTCTACCTCAAACGGCACAAAAAATTGGGTATAACCAATCATCGTTGCCGACAAAAGGTAGTCTCCCGCCGCCACATCCGTGAGGGTGTATGCCCCCGCCGCGTCCGTAATATTTCCGCTCACCAAACTGCTGTCGGCGGGCGATAAAAGAAGGACATTGGCGAACTCCAAGGGTTGCCCCTCGGCGGTCAGTATTTTACCGGTGACGGTGTTTTGTGCGTAAAGCGGACCGCAAAGTAATAGCGCGGCGAGGAGGTGAATTAAATTTTTCATAAGTCAAAGTTTGCAGATTTTGTAAATGAGAAAGGTGTTTTTCTCGGCTTCGGATTTCCGATGTAACCGATGCTGCAAACATGAGGGGAAAGAAAAAAAATGACTCGGACGGACTTGTTTTTGATGCGGAGATTCGTGGATTTGGGTCGGATTTTTCTGCCGGAACGGGATTAACATTGTATTGACGGGATGATTTGCTGCTGAAATATTGTTTTCAACCCGTTTTTGCACCGATAATGTCGGCACAGAGTTTGTTTTAAATGAAGGGTTTATATCGATATGCGAAAAAATAAAAAAGGTTTCGGGAGGCAGAAATAAAATAACTGCGCCGAAAACCCGCATTCTTCCTCCCGCATTTCTCTGCTCTGACTCTGCTTTTTTTTGGATTTACCGTAAACAAACTACAATTTCTTTTTTATTTTCACGGTATATATTCTTCCCTTTCTAATCCGTTCTGCGCGTTCGGAACGATAAAAAATTCCGATACAAGATAATGTGCTTTTTCAAGTCTCGAAGACTTCTCTTTTTGGTTTCGATTCGTTTGCCTAAGAAGCACAATCCCCCCTTTTTTAATGCTGACTACTTAAGATGAAAACGATAACTCCGTTCGGGTAAGAGAACTTATTTTTTTCGAGAAGAAAAAACTCGAAAAACGATTAGTTGCCCGTTGCGGAGTTTGCAAAAACTACGACTATGTTCAAATTTCCCGATGTTTTGGTACAAATAATTTTGTGCTGTCTTCCCTTTTTTGCTTTTACTCAAGATTTAATTGTCAATATAGATATCGAAGCCGTCGGCAACGACCGTTTTTCGGTCTGCGGCGGAGAGCGTCCGGTTAATTTGTCCGTTGAGAATATCAGCGGTCAAAACCTGTCCGATGTATTGCTGACGCTCGATTTGAGTTCGGTAGCGGGTATAGAATATACCGGCAACATCAGCGGCTCTGACGCAAATACCATAACCTACGATGCCGGCGCTTCGACGCCTGCGACGGCAGTATTCAACCTTCCCGACTTGGCCGACGGCGATTTGATCGAGTTTGCCATCGGTTTGGAGGCTCTTTGTGCCGCCGTTCCCTTGTCCGGCAGCGGCGGTAATCCGAACTTCGATTTGAATTTCGCTTACACCGGCGGCACGGGCAGTCAAGCCGAAAACTCCGGTAATTTCGAGGTCGTCAAGCCGGCATTTACCGTCTTCGAGGTCATCGGCAATCCGGTCGAACCGCCTTTGGTCAAAACCGGGACTTCCGCTTCTCTCTTCGACGCGGTTTTGTTTGAAACCGATTCTTTGACCGTGCGGGTGGTTAACGGCGGAAACGGATCGGCGGACAGCTACATTTATTATGTCATCGATCATCCCGATCTCGACCTGCAAAGAGTCATGATCGGCACGCACGAACTGCCCTTTATCGGCATGAGTAACGATACTCTTTTTTACGAAGTCGGACCCGCCGCCGTTGCGCAGGCCGTACCCGATGCTACGAGTCCGCCCGACGATAATACTCTTTTTCAATTTAACGAGGTAATGACTTTCCGCGAAATATGGACGGTGACAAATTGTGATACGGAGGCACCGGATTTGGTACGCGGTGCCGCCTTTGGTTGCGGAGATTCCGTTTATGATTTGTGCGAAGGGGGGGCTTTAAGTTCCGGTCTGCGCTACGGTTTCATTCGACCGCAACTGCGCGCGTCGAGTGCCTGGGGGCAACTGACCGAAGCGGAGCGAGCGGAGGGTTTGCCCGCCTGCTACGCCGAAGAAATTGTCATTCAACGTTTTTGGATATACAACAGCGGAGGAGCTGCCGCAAAAAATATAAAGTTTAATTTAAGCAACCACCATTCGAATCAAAGTCCTTCCGTCCTTTTGGCGAATAATACAAAAATCAGTATCGGCAAGCACGGGGTGCAAACTACCCTGACGCCGGCTCAGACTTATACTCAAAATAACAATTACGGAGACTGCAGCAATCCGGCGCAAATCATGTCTGCCGACTACGATTTGAGCGATATCGACTATCGTCTGCCGGCCGGCGATACTTTGTGGATAGAATTTCAAACCGACTATGTGCAGTGCGGTTGCGACAACGGTACGACGGTTTGTCACATGAACGATTATTATCACAATCTTCTTAATTGGCGCAACGGCAATTTAGCTTCGCTTGCGACTTATGATGATTTATGCGAGTTGAATACTTACGAAATCAATCAGGTCTCTTCCACCAATTACCGTTCTTTTTTGACCTCCCTTTTCGAGTCGCCCGCCACTATCAGTAACGCACAGGAACAAACGGCTTCTCTCACCATCAGCAACGGTCAAAACTCTTGGCTGAATGACTTCCTGAACAGCGGCAGAACCCGCTACGAACGCGGTATTTATCGCCTGTACATCACTATGGGCGAGGGGCTGGATTGGAAAGGGAATGCCGGCGATTTGGATACGCCCGACTTTACTTGGCTACTCAATGACGGAGCCGTCTGGAAGCCCTCGCAGGTCGATTATCTCGATAATCAGGGCGGCGACGACGTGTTGTATTTAGAGTTTTCGTTTGCGGATTTTCCTGAAAGTTCCAATGCTTCCACGGGTTTTACGACGGGCATGAAACTTTCTTTTAATGTGGTCGGAGACTGTATAGAAACGGGACCGGAATGTATGCGCGGCGGTGTCGCACAAATTCAAACAGAGTCTTTCTTCTCACCGGATGCAGACTGTACCGACTGCGGTGACGGCAACTATGTAGATTGTATCCAAACCACGGATTTGCAAATAAAATGTCCGACTTGCGAAGAGTGCGAGGGTATCAACCCGGTGTCTTTAGAGTTATTGCGAAAAAATTACGGTTTGGCCGACAACGACAACGACCGCTACCCGGACGACGGCGGCAGCATCGACTCGACTCGGGTAGCGCGTAATCGTTTGATTTCCGGTGACACTTTGCTGGTAAAATATGCGGCCGTTATCGGCACGAGTGCGGATATTCCGAGTTTTGCGGGGGCTTTTTCTCAACTGCAACTGCCGACCGAGGAAAATCTTACTTTCTTGCCGCAGGGCGCACGTTTGCGTATCAAAAAAGCCGACGGTACGACTTATGAAGCCGGAATATTGCAGCAAATACCGGACGGAAACCTTTTGCTCACCAATCTCTCCTTTAATAACCTGCACGAACTCGGAAATAACGTTCCCGCCGCAGAAGTGTACGAACAGGGCGACTCGATATTTTTGGAAGTCGATATTTTAATTGAAGACCCGGATTTTGTTTCACAAAACGAAGTAAATAACTTCCGGGATATTACCATCGAAGATCGTTCTTTTGCCTCTCCCCAAACCTCTTGGTTTGTAGAACCCGAAGACCGTTATGCCTGTGACGACATTCGCCAAAGATTTTATTACGTCGAGCAAATACACCGTACCGATTGGATATACAACGACCGCCGGGGCGGCTGCGACCCCCTGCGCTCGGGTGAGTATCAACGTTGGGTCATCGGCGGTTTCAGTCTCGATTATTTTCCTTTTGAATACCGCTCTCCAAAGGGGATTTTAGAAAAAACCGTACTGTACAAAGCCCCCGGATTAGAGTTTGACCGGGTGTTGTGGCGTATCGGCAACAAAAGAAATCAGACAGTCAGACCCGTAGGAGAAGTACCCTTGCAGGGCGGGGCGGTTTACGGAACTTTGGAAAGTCCGCACGCCCCCGGTTCTTTGCGCATCGACGGGCAGATTCCCCTTTCGTCCCCTTACGTCAGCGTGGTCGGCGATACGATTACCATTTTCAGCGGAGCTTTTATGCGACAAAATTTTGGTGAAATTCTCGCCGACGAAGGAATTCTGTCGGCTTTCAGCATCCAAATGAAAGCCGGCTGCGGCAGCGGTCCGGTGCGCTACAATGTGCAGGGCGAAGGGCTGATTTATCCGCAAAACACATGGACACTTAATCCTAAAGTATTCGGGTACAGCGAGCTGGAAGGCGGACGTATTGCCCGCCCGCCGAGTGAGCCGCAAAACCATGCGAGTCCGCTTGTTTATGAATACCAAGGCGGTGCGGAGTTGCTGCTGCAAACTCCTTTACAGACCAATTTATTGACCGGAGAAGTAGCTTGTTTTCAGGCGGAAATTCTCAACTTTACCGATTATACTTCCGAATTTACCTTCTTTTCGGTCGAAAACGAATCGGGGGCGGTCATTGTAGAGTCGGTCACGAATATTTCCGACCCCGATAATCCCGTGGCAATCACGCCCGGTATCGGCGGCATATATCCGCTCGGCAGTATGGCGGCGGCGGGTGCTTCTCCTGCTTCCGTTTTGCTGGAAATTTGTGTGCGCTCCAATAATTGCTTGCGCGACAGTTTGGTATTTAATGCCGGCACGGACTGCGAAGCCTACCCGATCAGTCCCGCAGAGAGCAGTTGTGCCGCAAAAAGCACCGTTTACCTCGAACCCACGGAAGCCGAATTGGGCATGGTCATTCGCCGACCCGAAGCACCCGTCGAGCAGGATTTGTGTGCCGACCAAGAATATATCATCGAGATAAGCAGTGCCAAACTCGGGCATTTGTCAAATATCGAACTGTTTTTTAATGTCCCCGACGGACAGGAATACCTGTCCGGTACTTTTGAAATTGCTTATCCGCTTACTTCCGCAGACCCCGATCAGGCGGTTTTTACCGACCCCGGCATCGACCCGACCGAAATTTACGGCAACTCCTATCGCATAAATGTTTCCTCTCTGCATCCGGTGTTGGCAACTACGGGACTGCCCGGCACCGGGCAGCCGGGGCAGAATCTCCTGTTCGTTAAATTTCGCACCAAAACCGATTGTAATTTTCTCTCCGGCGGCAAAGTGCGCTTCCTTTCCCGCGCCGAAAACAGTTGCGGACAGCCGACCAACCGTCGATATTCTCCCGCCTCGGCCATCGAAATATCGGGAGCGGGTCTCTTTTACAGCACCCAAATCAATCTTTCCGACGCCGTTATCAATCCTTGTTCCGATGCTCAAACGACTTTTCAAACTTCATTTCGTCTGCGCTCGGACAGTGCCCCGACGACCTCCGCCGACTCCGTGCTGATAGTCTTGGCACCCGGACTTGCTTATGTGCCGGGCAGTTTGGTAAACTTCGGGAATGCCGTAGAAACCGAACCCGTCATCACTCTCGACGACGAGGTACAGAAGTTAATTTGGCCCGTTCAGGTCGGTCTTACGGCCGGCGACGAGGTACAATTCAGTTTCACGACGACCGCAGCGGATGTCGGTCAAAACTGTGACCCTTACCGTATCACCGCCACCACTTTCAGCTCTCGTGAAGACACCTGCATCGACCCGTTTTCGGTCTGCAGCGTTCGCGAAATCAGCAGCGAAACCGAGGCCGTTGTCAACTTTGTCAAGCCCGAACTTTTCGTAGCGAATTTTACCGGAAGCTTGACCTTTTCCGCTCCGAATGAAGAGATATTGGACTATGCGTTTACTATCGAAAATACGGGAGCGTCCGTTCCGAACGGGCAAACGACAACCGTGCAAATCGTGGCGGATTTAGATAACGACGGAGAATTTTCCGCCGCCGATGCAGTATTGGGCACCGTAGAGACGACCTCTTCCGTACCGAGTCAAACCTCTTTAGAATTAGTCGGAACCGTGAATATACCGGCGGGGCAGAGTTGCAGTTTACTCGCTGTCATCAATCCGGAAGTTACCTGCGCCTGCGAAATTTCTCCTTCGTTTCGACTGCAGCCTCAACTGACCGTTCCTTTCGATAAAGCACCGAGCGTTTGTTCCGATGTGCCCGTCGATATCGGACCCGCTCCCGCTGCTGCTTACGCCTACGAATGGGTTTCGGTGGGCGGTTCGGAAATTGCATCTCTCGACCCGACAGATGATACGCCGACGGTATTTCGTCAGCGCAATTTGAGTACGGAAACCGCTGTGGTGCGATACGGCCTACGCATCGAGCGCGGCGATGCCTGCCTTTCTTACGATACCGTCACGATTTCCGTCTTTCCCGAAGAATTTCGCAGAGCAACGACTGAAGTGTGTCGCAATACAGCCTTTACGCTGACCGGTCCCGATAACGGCAGTAATTTTATGTGGACGCCGACCGACAATTTGGACGACCCGACGGCAAAAAATCCCAATGTATCGGGGCTGACCGAACCGATTGTTTACTCCGTTGTCTATACCGATGCCAACGGTTGCGAGGGCACTGCGGTTACGCAGGTTAATTTGCAGGACTGCGCCGACACCGGACTCGGCGATTTGGTTTGGTGGGATATCGACTACGACGGTATTTACGATGTCGGCGAGCCGGGAGTGCCCGGAGTTACGGTGTGGTTGGTAAATCCCGCTAATCCGACCGTTCCGTTACTTTCGACGGTCACCGATGCCGCCGGCAACTATTATTTCGACCCCCTGCCGGCCGCCGATTATCAAGTTCTTTTTGTGCAAAACGAAGAAATGACTTTTACGCTTGCCGACGCGGGCGGAGACGATGCCGCCGATTCGGATGCAAATCCTTTGACGGGCTATTCGCACGACGCTTACATTTTTAACGGCTTGCAGGATTCGACCTTCGATGCGGGTATTATCTATCTCGATTTTGGTGATTTGCCCGACGGCGGCGCGCAAAACGGTTACTTCGACTACCTGACGGCAAACGGTGCGGACGTGCCGCATCATTTGATAATTCCGGGTTTGTCGCTCGGTACGGTGGTCGACGGGGAACACGGCGGGCAAGCGAGTCCTGACGCCGGCGGAGACGACAACGATGCGGCGGGTGACGATGAAGACGGCTTAGGAACAGAAGACGGCGCATCTTGGACACTCGGCACTACCGTCGATTTGCCGCTGTTCGTAACCAATACAACGGGCGAAACCGCCTATTTGAAAGGTTGGATAGATTGGAACGGAGACGGTGATTTTGACGACCCGGGAGAGTTAGTCACGGATTTGAGCGGTACGACTTTTCCGACAAGTTTGAGCATCGACGTACCTTACGACGTGCCCGCCGGCAGAACAATCGGAGTACGCTATCGCCTCGGACTTGAGGAGAATATGACCGAAACGGGTTTTGTGCGGTCGGGCGAGATTGAAGATTACTTAGTCGATTTGACCTGCCCTCCCGTGGCCGCACCCCTGAGTACGGGCAATCGTACCGCTTGTACAAACGAGTCTCTTGTCGAATTATCGGTACAACCCAACGCCGATTTTGTGACCGATTGGTACACCAACGCTGCGGGCGGCACACCGGTAGCAACGGCATCCAATACCTACACGCCGCCCGACTACGGCACTTATTATGCCGAAGCCCGTGCTGCCGAAAACGGCTGTGTCAGTATGCAAAGAACCGCAATCTCCTTGACCCCTCTCGACCCGCCGACGATAAATTCAATAACTGCGGACGGTGAAATAACCTGCACGAATAATCCCGTCCTTTCCGCGACAGTAACCCCGACGGGAGGCGATTTTGCGTGGACGGGGCCCGGCATTGTCGGAGATTCCGATACCGAAAATATTACGGTAGAATCGGCGGGTGATTACATTTTACAATATACGGCAACCAACGGCTGTGCCGTTGTCGATACCGTTACGGCAACGGAAGACCTGACGCAACCCGGCGCGGAAGCCGGTCCGGACAAAGAGGTCAACTGTGCCGAGCCGACCGTTGTTTTGGAGGGCAGCAGCCCTACTGCGGATGCGACTTACGCTTGGACAACCGATGACGGAAATATAGTAAGCGGTGCCGCGACCGCCGCGCCGACCGTCGATCGCGCAGGGATTTACAGTCTTGAAACTACGCATCCCGTCACGGGATGTACCTCGACGGATGTAGTGACCGTTACCCGCCCGCCCGACCTTACCGCCGCGAGCGCGGTGAGTCCGCAGTTGCGTTGTGATAACCCGGACGGCAGTATTGATGTAACCGTGAATTCCGGTACGGCACCGATTTCTTTTGCTTGGTCAGACGGAGCAACGACCGAAGACAGAAGCGGTTTGAGCCACGGTACTTATACGGTTACTTTGACCGATGCCAAGGGTTGTACGCTTGTTTTGTCGCCTGTCATACTCGATGAGTCTCCGTCTTTGTCATTGACGGCGGCGGCAGCCTGCGAAGCTGCGGGCAGTAATTATAACCTGGAGGTTCAGTTAGCATATTCGTTCAGTCAAGGCAGCGATGTCACCGTGACACTCGAAACGGGAGAGAGTCGAACTCTGACTTTACCCGTCGGCAGCGGCACGGTTACGGCTGAATTTTTGAGCCTGTCGAATGTCGGAGAAAGCGATATTACCGTGACGGCAACTTACGCCGAGGACGCGGGCTGCACCGAAGTTATCGACTATGATGCACCCGAAATTTGCTGCCAAATCTACGCACCGATTTTCACTACGGAATGCGACGACAATCGAACTCCTAACCGACCGGAAGACGATTTATGGACTTATCGCGTCACGCCGCAGGGTGTCGGTACGAGCGGCACGGCAAGTATCACGGGCGACGATAACCGAACGGGACTCGTATTTGACACGGAAAACGGACCCTTCGGACCCTTTGCCGCACAAAACGGCAACCTGACGGTAACGATGACGGATGAAAACAACAGCGGATGTTTTCTCGAAAATATTATCATAGAGGCTCAAACCTGCTCCGATGCGGAGGTGGATTACGGTGATTTGCCCGACAGCTACGGCACGAGCGAGCAAAATGACGGGCCGCGTCACGTCATCATCGACGGTCTGAAACTCGGAGAAAATACGGACGGTGAAAATGACGGCACGCCGAGTGACGCGGCGGGCGGAGACGGCAGCGATGAAGACGGACTGTTGATTAACGATGCCGTTGATTTTATTCCCGGCAGTACCGTAAGCCTGCCGATTGTCATCACAAATACTACCGGAGAGCCTTCCTACACGGATGTTTGGATAGATTGGAACGGCAACGGTACTTTCGAGCCGGAAGAACGGATTGCGGATTTGAGTGATGAAAATGAACCTTATCCCGCGTTTATTACCGTAGTCGTGCCCCCCGATGCAGTCCAAAATCAGAACCTCGGAGTACGGGTGCGGGTTTCGCAGGAAGACAATATGATGCCGACGGGTCTGTATTATTCCGGAGAGGTCGAGGATTATTTGATAAGGTCGAATTGTGAGGTGATTTGTCCGCCGGTCGAGTTAATAAAAAGTTCGGGAAATCCTTAGCATTTTGCTTGTTTAAGAGTTTAGGCGTTTAGAACACTCGTTTTGCTTAAATGCCTAAACTCTTATTTTCGTTTGATACCGCAGGCAGGTTGTTATTTAGTTTTGCAACACAAAGTATGAACAGGTGCGGGCTTGAGTTTATGGTAAATCTTAAATTTTTTGGTTGTCTTTTGACATAAATCAGCGAAAATCATAAAAAAACATAAAAATCAGCGTAAAAAGAATCATAACTCATTCACAATCAGCGTCTTCAGCCCCCTAACCCCCGAATCGGGGGAACTTTCTCCGGGCTTGAGTTTATGGTAAATCTTAAATTTTTTGGTTGTCTTTTGACATAAATC
>JAHDCG010000018.1:50014-63440 GCA_020629965.1 Saprospiraceae bacterium
CGGGCTTGAGTTTATGGTAAATCTTAAATTTTTTGGTTGTCTTTTGACATAAATCAGCGAAAATCATAAAAAAACATAAAAATCAGCGTAAAAAGAATCATAATCACACAAGCAATCACTTTCTAAAAACCAAATACGGCACCGTCAAAAAAGTCACCCCCGCCGTCACCCCGAACGCCGCCGCGAACTGACTCACCTCATTCGCATAAATCCACGCCGACAGCAAAGCCCCGATGCCGATTGCCGCCTCCAAGCAAATATAAACCGTGCCCATTGCCCGCCCGCGTTCCGTCTCCGCACTGAGGTCGATAGCCCAGGCAAAAACCGCCGGACCGCCGATTCCGAGTGCAAAACCCGAAAAGCCGATAGCCCAATACAATTGCGCTCCCGTCGTCACTTGCCCCAAGAAAAACAAGGCAATCGCCGCCCCCGCCGCCGATGCGTACAATACCGGAATGCGCCCGAAAATATCCGACACCTTGCCCGCTATTAGGCGCGACAACATCGAGCTGCCCGTAAATGCCGCAAATGCCGTTCCCTTATTTTCGATACCCAAAAAATCGCATTGGTCAGGCACAATGGTAAGAATAGCCCCGTAAGGAAAATACATGCAAAAAGTCACGATACCGGCGGGCACGGCAGAAATACAGATAATGTCGCGGCGACTCAATTTCAGCAGTGAAAAGCGAAATCGCTGCGGATTTTTCACCGTCTCGCCGATACCCAAAATGATAATAATCGACACCGCCGCGATAATCGACGAAGCGTAAAACATCACGTCAATCGAGTAATAATACGCCAACGAACTACCCAATATCGGCCCGCCCGACAGCCCGATACTCCCGCTGATGCCTGCAATGCCGAGTGCCTCTCCGCGCCGATTTTGCGGCACGAGGTCAGCCACCAAAGCTGTGCTCGCCGTAGGCTTAAAACCCGTAGAAAATCCGTGAAAAAGACGCAGCAGCAGAA
Organism: Saprospiraceae bacterium; assembly: GCA_020629965.1. Classification (GTDB taxonomy): domain Bacteria; phylum Bacteroidota; class Bacteroidia; order Chitinophagales; family Saprospiraceae; genus JAHDCG01. The sequence goes on from JAHDCG010000018.1 coordinate 50,984, forward strand.
AACCGAAAACCGACCCGACAAAAGGATACAGCAGACTGCACACCACACAAACCAACGACCCGATAATCATCACCGGCACCCGCCCGACGGTATCCGCCAATTTTCCCGAAATCGGACGCGAAATACCTGCCGTCAGCGTAAACAATCCGATAATCAAACCCTTATATTCAGCACCGCCGAGACTCGCCAAATAAGCGGGCAACTCCGGTAAAATCATCCCGAAACTCGCGGCAAAAAGCACGTTACTGAGGCAAAGCAGGAGAAATTGCGGCGTGTAAAGGCGGGTCGGGTTTGTGTTCATATCGCAAAAGTAGAGAGTTGAGAGTAAAGAGCAGCGCGTCGCCGCTCTCAACTCTTAACTCTCAACTCTCAACTAAAAAAAATGCTGAAAAAGTTCCTCGCAAAGTTCAAAAATAAAAATTACAAACGTTGGTTTTGGCAATCGGTGGCGGGTCTGCTGCTGCTGCAAAGCGGTTTGTGTATGGTGGTTGAAAGTGCCTTTCTGAAGCACGGCGGCGCGGCGACTTGGGAGTGGGTGACGGCAGGCACGGTTTCTTTGGCGGTATTTTATGCGGGGGTGAGTTTGACGGTGGACGGGGTGCGGTATCGGGATTAAAGCTAACAACGATAAGGAATAAAAAGTTTGAGCCGTCGGTGATGGTTCAGGACTTCAAGATTATTAAAGCTAACAACGATAAGGAATAAAAAGTCCGTCCCGTTGACAAAATCAACGAAACGGACTTAGTGTGATACTATCTGCAAAACCGCCCGAACGGGCAGCCGGTTGTGCTGCTCCTAATTAAAAATCTTCGGCGCACCCAAGAACACCTGCACCCTCGGCGGCACCCCGATATTCAGTTTCACGAACAAGGGCTTCGCCGGTAAGTCACCCGCTTTTTTATACAAACCCAAAGTCGTTTTTATCGTAGAAATCACCGAAGTCAAAGAGCGGTTGCCCTTGTTCTCTTCCAATATTTTTTCAATTTTTTCGTCCGTAAAATCGGAAACTTTGCCCTTCAATTCCACTTCCAAAGCCGGGTTCAGACTCAATTCCATTCCGAAACTCGTGATGACCAGACCGTATTCCTGCAAATCCGGAAAAATTTTCATCCAGTCTTCAATCACCGCGTAGGTTTTTTCTTTGGCGGACTCACTCAATCCCGTCAGTTGGTCTTTCAACGCATCGCCCGCCTGCTGCAAACTTTCTTGTATTTTATTTATCATGTTTTGTATTTTAAGATAAAAGGCGGGGCGGGGGCGGTTGTTCAATAAGATGCAACGTAAATATATCAAAATGTTGAATTATTGAATCGTTGAACCCGGATGCCGTAATAACCGTGTAACAGTACGGGGTTATCAACGATTCATTCCGACTAAGGTACGGGAAAAGCCGCCTTAAAAATTTCACAAAAAATAAAAATTAAATAATAGTTTGGCTGTTTTCAAAATATGAGTACTTTTGCTGCTCAATTATGCACCCGTAATGTTAGACACGCTTATTTCCTCCAAGACGCGCCTTAAATTGTTGTTCAAATTCTTTTTGAACAGCAACACCCGTGGTTATCTGCGCGGTTTGGAAAGTGAATTCGGAGAGTCCTCTAACGCCATTCGGCAGGAACTCAACAAACTCGAAGGCGCGGGCATGCTTTCTTCCGAGTTGCAGGGCAACAAAAAAATCTTTCGTGCCAACGCCGCACATCCGCTTTATTCCGCCATTCAAAATATTCTGCACAAACATATCGGTCTCGACCGCGTCATTGAAAACGTCATCGAGCGTCTCGGCGAGGTCGAAAAGGTTTACCTTGCCGGCAAATTCGCCAAGGGGCAGGACAGTCAAATCATCGACCTCATCCTTATCGGTAATATCGACCGCGAATATTTGGTTCGACTCATCGGCAAAGCGGAAAAACTCATCGACCGCAAAATCCGCTACCTGATTTTTTCGGAAGCGGAATTTGACGATGACACCTATCAATCCCTGCAACCCGAACCCATACTTCTGTGGACGGGAGAAAATAAAATCGAAACCTAAAACAGAGAAGAAGAGCAAGCAAAAACAACAGTCTAAAATCTAACGTCTAAAATCTAAAATCTCAAAAGCAATGACCCGCGACATCAACATGGTAGATTTAAAAGGACAATATCGGGCTTTGCAGTCCGAGATTGACGCTGCCGTTTTGGAAGTCGTGCGCTCCGCCTACTTCATCGGCGGTCCGAAGGTGCAAGCCTTCAAAGAGAACTTGGGTGACTATTTGGGGGTGAAGCACGTCATACCCTGCGCCAACGGCACCGACGCGCTGCAAATTGCCCTCATGGCACTCGGACTGCAGCCGGGCGACGAGGTCATTGTGCCGGCGTTTACTTACGTCGCCACCGCCGAGGTCATCGGTTTATTGAATTTGACACCCGTCATGTGTGACGTGGATGCAGATACCTTTAACGTCACCGCAGATTTAATCGAGCCGCACATTTCGGAGAAAACAAAGGCGATTGTTCCCGTGCATTTATACGGTCAAAGCTCGGATATGGAGGCGATTACGGCTTTGGCGAAAAATCATAATTTGCACGTCGTCGAAGATAATGCGCAGGCTATCGGTGCGGATTATACTTTTGCCGACGGCAGGAAAAAGAAAACGGGCGGCATCGGTCACATCGGTTGCACGTCTTTTTATCCGTCCAAAAACTTGGGTGCTTACGGCGACGGCGGCGCGATTTTTACCAACGACGACGATTTGGCGAAAATGCTGCAAAAAACCGCTAACCACGGTCAAAGCAAACGCTACTACCACGACGTACTCGGCGTAAATTCTCGCCTCGATGCGATACAGGCGGCGGTTTTGGACATTAAGCTAAAGCACTTAGACAGCTACCACGCGGCGCGGCAAAAAGCGGCGGCGCATTACGATAAATGTTTTGGCGACACCCCGGAATTACAAACGCCGGTCAGAGCAAAAAACAGCAGCCACGTTTTTCATCAGTACACGCTGCGGGTTAAAAACGGACAGCGCGATGACTTGAAAACTTACTTGCAGGAAAACGGCATTCCGAGTATGATTTACTACCCGGTGCCGCTGTATAAGCAAGAGGCGTACAAAAAATATTGGAACGGAAAGGAACTGCCGGCTACGGAAAAACTCTCGGACGAGGTCATTTCCTTGCCGATGCACACGGAGTTGGACGGCGAAACTTTGGACTTCATTTGTGAAAAAGTAAACGAATTTTTCCGCAAATGAATGATTTTTTTGCCCACGAAACCGCAGTCATCGACGCCGGCGCACGTATCGGCAGCGGGACGAAAATTTGGCACTTCAGCCACGTCATGCCCGGCGCGAAAATCGGCGAAAAGTGCAACCTCGGACAAAATGTTTTTATCGCCGAAGGGGTCGTTTTGGGCAATAATGTCAAAATCCAAAATAACGTCTCCGTTTACGCCGGCGTAACCTGTGCAGACGACGTTTTTTTGGGACCGAGTTGCGTCTTTACGAATGTCCTAAACCCGCGCAGTGCCGTCAATCGACGCGGCGCGTACCTGCAAACGCGGGTAGGGCAGGGGGCGACTATCGGCGCAAATGCTACGATTATTTGCGGCAACGACATCGGAAAATACGCCTTTATCGGTGCGGGGGCGGTAGTGACAAAAGCAGTTCCGGATTATGCACTGTCGGTCGGCAATCCGGCGCGGCAAATCGGTTGGATGAGTGCGGCGGGGGGGCGGTTGGAGTTCGATGCGGCGGGAAAGGCGGTGTGTGCTTTGAGCGGTGAGGAGTATATTTTGGAGGAGAATAAAGTGCGGCGGCTTGTGTGACTTAGAATTGATAGGCGGATTTAGCGGATGAGGCGGATAATGGCGGATTTATTTTAACGCCAACAAAAATCATAGTCTAATCATAAAAATCATAAAAAATCAGGGTCAAAAAAAATCTAAAATTCGCTGTCGTCGGCTGCGGTCACATCGGTAAGCGACACGCCGCGATGATTCGCCGGAATGCCGCTTGTGATTTAGTTGCGCTCTGCGATATTTTACCGCCCGAAAAGACGGGTTGTGCAGATTTTAACCTGCCGTATTTTTTAGATTTAGAGGAAATGCTGCAAGCGCAAACCGACCTCGACGCGGTTTGTATTTGCACACCGAACGGACTACACGCGCAGCAAGCGATACAATGCCTTTCGGCAAAAATAAACGTCGTCATCGAAAAGCCGATGGCACTGACCAAAGCGGACTGCGAAGCGGTGATTTTCAAAGCCTTAAATGTCAATCGACGCGTGTTTTGTGTGATGCAAAATCGTTATTCGCCGCCGGTTAAGAAATTGAAAGAAATCGTTGCGTCGGACAGATTGGGAGATATTTTGAATGTGCAGATCAGTTGCTACTGGAACCGCGACGACCGCTATTATTTTCCGACGGAAAAAAAGCACACCTGGCACGGCGATGCGAACCTGGACGGCGGGGTGTTGTTTACGCAGTTTTCGCATTTTCTCGATATTCTGTATTGGTGCTTCGGCGATGTGAAAAATATTCGGGCGCGGATGCAAAATTTTTTGCACGAGCACTCGACCGCTTTTGCCGATACGGGCATTGTCAGCTTCGATTTGGTGCGCGGCGGTATGGGCAGTTTGAGTTTTTCGACGGCCGTGTGGGACAGAAATGCCGAAAGCAGCATTACCGTCATCGGGAGTCGCGGCACGCTGAAAATCGGGGGGCAGTACATGGACAAAATCGAATATTGTCACATTGAAGATTACGAAATGCCACCTTTGCCGCCCTCCGCGCCGCCCAATGATTACGGGCATTATAAAGGTTCGGCGGCCAATCATCACTACGTTATTCAGAATGTAGTCGATGTATTACAAAACGAAAAAGAAACGATGACCAACGCTTTGGAAGGCATGAAAGTCACCGAAATAATCGAGAGAATTTACGCCGCAGTATGAAAATATTAGTCACCGGAGCCGCCGGCTTTATCGGCTTTCATTTATCAAAAAAATTGATAGCGGACGGGCATGAAGTTGTCGGTCTCGATAATTTGAATCATTACTACGATGTGCGTTTGAAACTCGACCGCCTTGCCGAATTGGGCATCGACGCCATGGAAATTGCCATGGGAAAAGCCGAAATGCGAAGTAAAGACAACAGTTTTCGCTTTGTTAAAACGGATTTGGCGGAAGAGTCGAAAATCATGCGTTTATTTGCGGCGGAAAATTTCGAGGTGGTCTTCAATCTGGCGGCGCAAGCCGGTGTGCGGTACAGTTTAGAGCAGCCGCAAACTTACGTGCGCAGCAATCTGGTCGGCTTCGCCAATATTCTGGAAGCATGCAGAAGGTATCCCGTGCGGCACTTGATATTTGCGAGCAGTTCGAGTGTGTACGGCAGCAACCAAAGCGTTCCGTTTAAGGTAACGGACAATGTGGACAGACCGATTTCGCTGTACGCGGCGAGCAAAAAAAGCAACGAACTGATGGCGCATTCTTACAGCCATTTGTTTCAAATCCCGACTACGGGACTGCGCTTTTTTACGGTGTACGGCGAGTGGGGGCGACCCGACATGGCAACCATGCTTTTTGCGGATGCCATTGCCAAGGGTAAGCCGATTAAAGTTTTTAATCACGGGGAAATGAGCCGCGATTTTACCTACGTTGGCGATGTGGTGGAGGGTCTGTTAAAAGTCATGCAGAAGCCTTTGGTCGGCGAAGCGGAAAATCCGCCGTATCGGCTGTACAACATCGGCAGTCACGCGCCCGTCAAACTCGGAAAATTCATTGAAACCATCGAGCGAAAAATGGGTAAAGAAGCCGAGAAAATCATGCTGCCCTTACAGCAGGGCGATATGAAAGACACCTACGCCGACGTGACGGAACTGATGAACGATTTTGCCTATCGACCGAAAACTTCTTTGGAAGAGGGTATCGAAAAATTTGTGAAGTGGTATAAGGAGTATTATTTTGATGTAGTTTAAAAGTTTAGAGGGTTTAGGCGTTTAGCGCGCGCCGGTCTTAAACGATTAAACGACTAAACATTTAAAAATCAACTAACGTGTTCAAAGAAATTCAAAACAAAGAGAAAAAAATCGCGGTTATCGGTCTCGGCTACGTCGGGTTGCCGTTGGCACTGGAATTTGCGAAAAAATTCAGCGTCATCGGTTTCGATATTAATCAGGAGCGCGTAGAGATGATGAAAAACGGGCAAGACCCGAGTGAGGAACTGGAAGCAGAGGCTTTTGAAAATAAAGATATCGTTTTTTCTGCCGACCCCGAGGTATTAAAAGATGCACACTTCTTTATCGTCGCCGTACCTACACCCGTCGATGAACACAAAGTGCCGAATTTGCGCCCCGTTTTAGGAGCGTCGCACACCGTGGGCAAGGTGTTAAAAAAGGGCGATTACGTTGTTTATGAATCTACGGTTTATCCCGGTTGTACGGAAGAGGATTGTGTGCCGATTTTGGAGCAGGAGTCGGGTTTGAAGTTTAACGAAGATTTTAAAATCGGCTACTCGCCCGAGCGTATCAATCCGGGTGATAAAGAGCATACGGTAGCGAATATTTTGAAAATCGTTGCCGGTAGTGATGAGGAGTCTCTCCGAGAAATATCGGCGGTTTACGACTCGATTATCACGGCGGGCATTTATGAGGCACCGACCTTGAAAGTCGCCGAAGCCGCTAAAGTTATCGAAAATACGCAGCGCGACTTGAATATTTCGTTTATGAACGAACTCGCCGTTATTTTTGACAAAATGAATATCGACACCAAAGAAGTATTGAAAGCGGCGGGTACGAAGTGGAATTTTATCAAGTTATCACCGGGTCTCGTCGGCGGTCACTGCATCAGCGTTGACCCGTATTACCTGCTGCATAAAGCTAAGCAGATCGGCTATGACCCGCAGGTTATCCTGAGCGGTCGCCGCATCAATGACAGCATGCCGGCCTTCATTGCCAAGCGATTGGTGCAGACTTTAATTGCCAAAGACAAGACGCTGAGCAAGTGCAAAGTTTTGGTACAGGGCGTGACCTTCAAAGAGAACGTCGCCGACATTCGCAACTCGAAGGTTGCCGATTTGATCAAAGAACTCATGGGCTACTCCGTGAATGTACACGTCGCCGACCCGCACGCCTCGCCGAATGAAGTGGCGCACGAATACAATCTGACTTTGGTAGATAAAATTTCGGACGATTACGACGCGATAATGGTTGCGGTCAATCACAAAGAATACGTCGATCAGGACGCCGCTTTTTTCAAAAGCATCTCGAAAGAAGAGCCGATTGTTTTTGACATCAAAGGCATTTACGAGCCGGCGGAGATGGAAGGGATGACATATTGGAGACTGTGAGAATTTGTTGAATCGTTGAGGTGTTGAATCGTTGAATCGTTCGACTCTTATGCTACGCGTGCTCAACGATTCAACGATTCAACAATTCAACATCAATAATTTGCAGAAGAAAGAAAAGGAAAAAAAAGAAGACCTTGAAAATCATTTGCACCCGACGGAGTACAAATGGTTTGCGGTCTATACGCAGTCGCGGGGCGAGAAAACGGCTTTTAAGCGGCTGCAGGCGAAGGGTATAAATGTCTATTTGCCTTTGCAGAAAAAAATCAGAATCTACGGCAGGAAGAAGCGGGAAGTTGAATTTCCTTTGATTACCTGCTATCTTTTTGTCAAAGTGACAAAGAAGGAATACGTCAAAGTTTTAGAAACGGAAGGCGTGTTGAACTACGTCAAATTTAACCGCAATTTGATTTCTATTCCCGACGCGGAAATCGACCTGCTGCGCCGCGTTTTGGGCGAAGGTTGGGAAGTGGAAACGACGGAAACCGGCGACTGGAAAGTGGGCGATACGGTCGAAATCAATCAGGGCAGACTCGTCGGCACACGCGGCACGCTGGTGAGTAAAGACGGAAAAAAATTGTTTACCGTCGAGTTGGCAACTTTAGGATTGGGACTGCGCATGGAGGTGGATAAGGAGTTGTTGACGAAAATATAGCTAAAATTTTTCGGTTGCGCACTGAATTTGTTTCAACTCAAAAGGTGACTTTGAGTCACCCTGTGAGTTAAACCAAATTCGATTTTTCTCCGATATTTTAAGCGTTTGATTTTTTTAGAGCTCAAGTCGCCGGGACTTGAGGACGGCGAAGCCGTGCCGAAAATCACGAAATCAATCCTTTGGGGACACAAAAAGAATCGCATCTACGCAGTCTGCTCAAGGGAGTAACGTGGCGGATTGTCGGCACTTTAGATACTTTGGTTATCTCATGGTTTGTGATTTCCGAAGGCGATACCGCCGGTGCCATCGCAGCTTGGGATACCGGTTTAAAATTCGTGCTTTTTTACCTGCACGAGCGACTGTGGCAAAATATTCCGCTCGGCGTAGTCCGCAGTTATCGGCTGTTCAGAACTTGGGCAAAACCCCTCGTGCTGCGAGACTACCGGGCGGCGGTCATCAGAAAAGAGTCGCACGTGCGCAGCATTATCAAAGGCATCAGTTGGCGGGTCATCGGTACGGTAACTACGATTTTAGTGGCATATATACTGACCGGCGATACTGCTTCCGCGCTCAAAATCGGCGGCATCGAAGTCTTTACCAAACTGCTCCTCTTTTATTTACACGAAAGAGCATGGCAACTCGTACCGCGCGGAAAAGTGAGAGCGGTGACGGGAGTGAAGAAGTAGAAGCGATTATTTGTTTAAGAGTTTAAAAGTTTAGGCGTTTAGCGATCGGAAACATTTTAAACGCCTAAATAATTAAACACCCCTTAACAACGAATGAACAAAGCAACTAACATCCATCCCGTATTCGACCGGCTGCTGACCCGCGACGACCGCGAGCAGCGACTCGGACAGCGGGCCAAAGTGCTGTGGTTTACGGGCTTATCCGGCAGCGGAAAGAGTACGATTGCCGAACATCTGGAGCGCAAATTGCACAATGCGGGCTATTTTGCGCAGGTACTCGACGGCGATAATATTCGCAGCGGCATCAACAGCAATCTCGGTTTCAGCATCGAAGACCGCCGGGAAAATATTCGTCGCATTTCGGAAATCGCCAAGTTGTATCTAAACAGCGGCGTGATTACGATTTGCAGTTTTATCAGTCCGACGCGAGCAATTCGAGCGCAGGCGGCGGAAATTATCGGCGCGGATGATTTTTTGGAAATATTCGTCAATACACCTTTAGAACTTTGCGAAAAGCGAGACGTTAAAGGACTTTATAAAAAAGCGCGGGCGGGTGAAATCAAAGGTTTTACCGGCATCGACTCGCCTTACGAAGCGCCCGAAAGTCCGTTTTTGGATTTAAAAACCGCCGATATGACCGAGGAAGCGTGCACGGAGAAAGCCTTTGCGGCAATTGAAAAAGCAATAGAGAAATCTTAGACATATATGAATTACAATCTTAATCACCTCAAAGAATTAGAGTCCGAGTCCATCTTCATCCTCCGCGAGGTCGCGGCACAATTTGAAAATCCCGTTCTAATGTTTTCGGGCGGCAAAGACTCGATTTTAATGGTGTATCTGGCACAAAAAGCCTTTTACCCGGCACGCATTCCGTTTCCGTTGCTGCACGTCGATACCGGGCATAACTTTCCCGAAACCATCAAATTTCGGGACGATATGGTAGAAAGACTGGGCGCGCGCCTGATTGTCGGCTCGGTAGATAAGGCCATCGAAGACGGCAAAGTCACCGAAGAAAAAGGTGTCAATGCGAGCCGCAACGGACTGCAAACCGCTGTCTTGTTAGAGTCTTTGGAAGAAGGAAAATACGACGCTGCCCTCGGCGGTGCGCGCCGCGACGAAGAAAAAGCCCGCGCCAAAGAGCGTTTCTTTTCGCACCGCGACGAGTTTGGGCAGTGGGATCCGAAAAATCAGCGACCGGAATTGTGGAATCTGTTCAATGGTAAGAAAAAATACGGCGAGCACTTCCGCGTCTTTCCTATCTCTAACTGGACGGAATTAGACGTGTGGCAGTACCTTGCCATGGAAAAAGTAGAGTTGCCCAATCTTTACTTCGCCCACAAACGCAAAGTTTTTGAACGCGACGGCGTCCTCTTGGCAGATACGCCGATTATCGAGAAAAAGCCGGGCGAAGAGGTCAAAGAAATGTCGGTACGCTGCCGCACTATCGGCGATATGACCTGCACGGGTGTGTGGGAAAGTGACGCAACGACTTTGGAAGATATTATCGAAGAAATTGCAACGACGCGGATGACGGAGCGCGGCGGGCGGACGGATGATAAGCGGAGTGAGACGAGTATGGAGGATAGGAAGAAGCTGGGTTATTTTTAGAGATGTTTATGTGTTTATGTGTTGATTTGTTTATCTGTGCGGTTATAATCAGAATTTAGTAAGAAAATACAGTTTTGAGAAGTTGCAGGTTTGGCAGTTGAGTCGTGCGTTTACGGCGGATATGTATCGGTTGACAAAAAGTTTTCCTACGGATGAAAAGTTTGGTTTGGTTAGCCAAATACGCCGTTCTGCAAGTTCTGTTCCTGCTAATTTAGCAGAGGGTTCTGCGCGAGTTTCGGGAAAAGAAAAAGCGAGATTTACGGAAGTTGCTTTCGGTAGTCTGATTGAAACGCTCAACCACCTTATTATCGCTTCGGACTTAGGATATATAAATGCAGATGTCATTGACACAATGCGTCCGAAAATCGAAGAAATTTCTAATAAATTAAATGCTTTGCGCAGAAGTCAGCTAAAGTCCAAATAAACAAATAAACCTCATAAACAAATAAACAACCCGATGATAACCGATATCAATCAACTTGATTTTTCTAAATATTATACCTATGCAGACTATGTGACTTGGAAATTTTCAGAACGTGTAGAGTTGCTGAAGGGAAAAATATTACGAATGTCACCTGCACCATCGGCAAGACATCAAACAATAGTCGGAAACATTTACGGAGCTATATGGCAGTATTTGAAAAAGAAGAACTGTAAAGTATATGTTGCTCCTTTCGATGTCAGGCTGCCCGTCAGTTTGAAAGAAGGTAAAACCGATACTGTGGTGCAGCCTGACATTACCTTAATCTGCAACCTCGATTTGATAGAAGAACAAGGTTGTAACGGTACACCCGATTTGGTAGTCGAAGTTCTTTCTCCGGGTAACACAAAAAAGGAGATGCGGGAGAAATTTGTCTTGTATGAGGAAGCCGGCGTAAAAGAATACTGGTTGGTACATCCCACCGACGAAAATCTGATAAAATTTACGCTCAATGATGAAGGAAAATATATAGGTTCTTCTTTTTTTACGACAGATGATGAAGTCCGTACGCCTTTATTACCCGACTTTGTACTCAATTTAGAAGATGTTTTTTGGGGTTAGAATTTTGGGAGCGTACCAAATAAACAAATAAACCCATAAACAGATAAACGAATAAACACCTCACTAATGACTGATAATTCAGAATTACTGCGCTTTACCACTGCCGGCTCCGTCGATGACGGAAAATCGACCCTCATCGGTCGCCTGCTTTACGACTCAAAGTCCATCTACCAGGATCAACTCGATGTCGTCGAGGCAACCACAGCCCGACGCGGAGAAGAAGGCATTAACCTCGCCCTCCTGACCGATGGTCTGAAAAGCGAACGCGAGCAAGGCATCACTATCGATGTGGCGTACCGTTACTTTTCTACGCCGAAGCGTAAATTTATCATTGCCGACACACCGGGCCATATTCAGTACACCCGAAACATGGTGACGGGTGCTTCGACGGCAAATGTTGCCCTCGTCCTCATCGACGCCCGTAACGGAGTGGTCGAGCAAACGCGTCGTCATGCTATCATTGCTTCGCTGCTGCAAATTCCGCACTTGGTCGTTTGTATCAACAAAATGGATTTGGTGGATTTTAGTGAAGAGGCATACGAAAAGATTCAGGACGAATTCAGCGACTGGGCGGGCAAGTTGGACATCAAAGATTTGCACTTCGTGCCGATGTCGGCTCTGTTGGGAGATAATGTGGTGGAAAAATCCGAAAATATGCCGTGGTACAAAGGCTCTACGCTGATGTACTACTTAGAAACGGTACACATCGGCAGCGATTACAACTTAATCGACTGTCGCTTTCCCGTGCAAAACGTCATTCGCCCGAATACCGATGAGTTTCACGACTATCGCGGCTACGCCGGTCGTATCGCGGGCGGCATTTTCAAAAAAGGCGATAAAGTCACTTTGTTGCCGAGCGGATTTTCGACGACAATCAAAAAAATCGACACTTTTGACGGCGAGGTAAACGAAGCCTTCCCGCCGCAGTCGGTTTCGCTGCTGTTGGAAGACGACTTAGATTTGAGTCGCGGCGGCATGATAGTACGCGAAAACAATCAGCCCGAAGTCACGCAGGACGTAGAGATTATGCTCTGCTGGTTTGACGAAAAGAAGTCATTGCAGGTACGCGGCAAATACGCTTTGCGTCACACTACCCAAGAAGTACGCTGCGTCGTCAAAGAAGTCCGCTACAAAATGGACATCAA
>JAHDCG010000152.1:0-3656 GCA_020629965.1 Saprospiraceae bacterium
TGCAACTACCTCAAACCCACTCACTCCCGACCCAAAATGTCCGACCAATTCCCCTTCCTCGCTCACCAAAAACTTATTAAAATTCCAACTAATCGAAAAATCTCCCTTACCGTTTTGCTCCTTTTGCGTCAGCCATTGATACAAAGGATGTGCGTTTTTACCCTTCACATCGAGTTTTTCCGTCAGCGGAAAAGTAACGCCGTAGCGCGACTCGCAAAAGTTTTGAATGGTTGCGGCAGTCCCCGGTTCCTGTCCGCCGAATTGATTGCAGGGGCAACCGATAACGACAACCGTCTCGGACATTTTCTCATGCAATTCCTGCAGTTGTGCGTACTGCGACGTATAGCCGCATTCGCTCGCCGTGTTGACAATCAGAATTTTTTTGCCTTTAAAATCGGCAAAGTCAACCGTACCGCCGGAGAGGGATTTGAGTTTAAAATCGTAAATTTCGGACATAATTTTCTTGGTTAAATGATAAAGCCGCAAAACCCGGTCAGCGTTTTTTGCGGCTGTAAAAGTAGAAATTTTCGGGGGAACGGTGAAGGTTTCTTTCTGTTCCGGACAACACAGACCTTTGCCGTTGTAGAGACGTGCAAATGCACATCTAAGCGCACGAATTTACAACCTTTACAAACCCTAAAACCCTTCACCGAAACACATCCCTCGGCGGCCGCGTCTTATTATACGGCACATTCAAAAAGTCTAAAGTGCTGCCCGGCTTTACGCGCAAATAAAAGCTGAAGGTGCCGCGCGACGGCTGCCACGAGCCGCCCATCACCCAACAGTGCAGGTCACGCTGTACGCCGATTTGCGGGTAGGTGAGTTGCTTGTTTTGAAAGTCGTAACCGATGCGCAGACCCGTAAACGACCACCGCTCGGTGAGCTGAATGCGGCCTTGTACGGAGAGCGAATGCGTCTGTACCGTCAGGGTATCGCGGTCGCCGATGCGCTCGATGCGCAGGCGGTAGGAGTGGTTGATACCGAAGTTTTCAAAGAGGCTCAAAAAGTCTTCTTTCAGCCCTTCTTCCGCTTTTTTGCGCTCTTCTTCGATTTTTTCCAAGCGGCGTTTTTCCTGTGCTTCCAGTTCCTCCTGCGTCAGCGGAATTTGATTTAAGCCGTCGAGGTCGAGATTGCCCCGGTCATCCGTGAGGTCCAAACCGTTGGGGTCTAAGCCGTCGAGGTCGTCGAAATCGGGGGCGTCCGGGTCGTCGTCTTTATCGCGTTTTCCCGTGAAGATTTCGCGCAGTTTTTTGACGGTGAGCGTACTGTTGAAGGTCGTGGTGAGGTTATCGAAGCGCAGCGGCTTGCCGTTGGTGCGGTAGTAAAACGATTGGACGCGGCGCCCTTTTTCGTCTTGATTGTACGGGTCGAAAGTCGCATTTATCGCAATGTTCGTGATGCCGTTAAACACGCGGGCGGCGGTGCGGGCGGAGACGACGCTGAAATTCAGACTGTCGGCGACGAAGTTGTAATTTCCCGTTACGCTCAGACTGCGCAGCAAGGTCACGTTACGCGTCGTCGAGTCTTTTTTGGAGAAAAATTTGGCTTCGACGAGGTTGCCGAAACCGTAATTGACCGAGGCGCGTGTCCCTCGTTGCGGTGTTGCATTATATACGCCGCCGCTGAAAATATTGTATTCCGTTTCTTCCTCTTCGTCAAAAGTATCGGTGCGCACCGTCCGAAAATATTGGCTTTGGTCCGGCGAGTAAGTAAAGCCGATAGTCGGGGTCAGCGTGTGCCGAATGCCGCGCAGTTTTCCTTTTTTAAACTGCATCGTACCGAACAGTTTGGTGTTCATACTCACACTCGCGTTAAATTTTCGGAACGCCTCGAAACCGCGCACCAAGGTATCCTGCGTCATGCCCAAATCCGTGGTATCGATTTTTGCAATTCCGTTGACCACCGTCATGGTCGTATCGAAATCGGGGATGAAAGTGCGCTCCTGCGTTTTAAACGCCCAAATTTCCTCATAATTCGCATTCGGCGTCACGTTAAAATATTTGAAAACGCGAAATTTCGTACTCGCCGTCGCGCGGTGTCTTGCGCCGTATTGCGCGTTGTCGAGCGTCTCTTGGCTGAAAAAAGTCGTGTCCGAACCGACCAAACGATTCCGCGCCTCGCCCACGTAATCGACGGCAATATCTTCGTACCATTTTTTCTCACCGATGGCTTCTTTGCGTGTGAAAGGATAGATGCGGGTCAGGCGAAAATTAGCGGTCGGCAGCGTCATCGTTACCTGTCGGGTCTGTGTATTTTGCGAATGCGACAGACCGACGCTCAAATTTATCGGTCGCCCCGGAAATTTTTCTTCGTAATTAAAATTGGAAGAAATCGTCGAAGTTTCCACCGCCTGCACCGTATTCGAGGCTTTGGAAAGGGCGTTGTTGGTCTGAAAATTTATGTTACCGCCGAAGGTGCGATTCGGATTTGCCTTCGGGTCTTGGCGGTGCGTCAGGCGCAGCGAAAAGGCTTTGTCGCGGGCGCGGGTGCCGTCGTTGCGCTCGTTATTATAGGTGTCGTAGCCGACCGCGACGTTGCCGGTGTAGCGGTAGCGGCGGCGATAATTGGAGCGGGCTTTGAAGCGAAACGTGCCTTTGACATAAAAATCCATGGTCGCCGTCGCATTCAAATAATCGTTAATCGGAAAAAACCAACCTACGTTATTCAGCCCGAAACCCCACTGCGGGTCGAACTCGTAGCCGCGCGGAAAAATCAGCCCCGTACTCGCTCCCGTACTTATCGGCACAAAGCCGAAGGGCAACCACAGCGGCGTCGGAATGTCGCTGACCTCCACGTTGGTAGGACCGATGACGACGACCTTGCCCGGTACGACTTTTTGCTTGGTGCTGCGCAATCCGTAATGCGGGTGGTCTTGGTCGCAGGTGGTGATAATGGCGTTGCGGTTGTAAATTTGGTCGAGTTTAGTGGTATCGCCGTTGGCACTGACAAATTTGGTGCGTTTGCCCTGCACGTACAGGTTTTGCTGCACACTCGCCGCGTCGGTAATGATGCCTTTGTTGGTCTTAAAATTGTAGCGAATCGAACCCGCGTTGAAGGTTTCCGTGCCATCGGTAAATACGGGTTTGCCCGTCGTGCTGCCGAGCGAGTCGGTCAGTCCGGAGGCGATGACGATATTATTTCCCCAGTCAAATTCGATAAAATCGGCTTTCAGATTGATTTCCGTGTAGGTAATGTCCGCACCGCCGTAAAGGAAAAGCTTCTTTTGCAGCGCGTCGATTTTCATAGAGTCGCGTGCCGTGTAGGCGATAGCATCGGGCAGGGCTTCTTCCGAAATTTTTACGCTGTCGAGCTGCGTGGTCGACGGCCCGACCGAACCGGGGAGTGCAGCGGGCGGTGCGCTGTTGGCACGAATGATGGAGTCCAAATTAATCCCGCTGCCCGTCGGTTGCTGCGCCGACAGGGTCATAGTCGTCAGGCAGAACAACAAGCTGAAAAATTGTATTTTTGCGGTGAATTTGAAAATGATATTCCTTTTTTTGTTTGAATTGTTAGCCTTATTCGTTTGAGTGGTTGGAGTTGTTTGAGTGGTGCGCTTACCTTTGTAGGAAATATACAGGTTTAGCTTTTCTCTCAAGTGAAATATTCAGTTGCTCCGAAACTGCAACCCTCAAAGAAAAGGGCACCCCGTCCACCGT
>JAHDCG010000152.1:3756-13949 GCA_020629965.1 Saprospiraceae bacterium
CCGTCCACCGTCAACCGTCTAAAAACATGCTAAAATCACACATCTTCTTACTAACGGTCGTTTTTGCCTTTTTGCCGTGCGCGTCGGGCATTTTTAACCTAAACGACGGCGGCTTTAACCCTTCGTTTGCTTTTGCTGCTTTTGAAAATGAAACGGCGAAAACGGCGGCTGTGCCCCTGCCTGCGAAAGCGCGCAAAGATAGGTCGAATTATCGCATTAAAAAAGTCGTCATCGACCCCGGGCACGGCGGTCACGACAGCGGCTGCTCGGGCAGTCACAGTACCGAAAAACACATTGCGCTTTCCGTTTCGCAAAAAATGAAGGCTTACATGGAGGCGCAACACCCTGATATTCAAGTAGTTTTGACGCGCAACAGCGATGTTTTTGTTCCGCTGCACAAACGCGCCGCCATCGCCAATCGCCTGCAGGCCGATTTGTTTATCTCGGTGCATTGTAATTCTATTCGCAACGCAAGCAAAATTCACGGCTCGGAAACTTACGTGTTGGGTACGCATAAATTGAAAGAAAATCTCGCCGTCGCCAAGCGCGAAAATATGGCGATTTTATTTGAAGAAGACTACGAAAAGCAATACGATTTCGACCCGCAGAGCGACGCCGGTCACATCACGATGTCGCTGTACCAAAATGCCTATTTGGAGCAGTCTCTCCTTTTCGCCGAAAAGGTGGAAAGCAACATCAAAACCAACACGGCCTTGCGCTCACGCGGCGTCAAACAAGCCGGATTTTTGGTGCTGCGCGAAACGACCATGCCCTCCGTCCTCATCGAAACGGGCTACCTCACCAACAGCAAAGACCAAAATTATTTAAAATCGGAAGCCGGACAAAACCGCATGGCGCACAGTGTCGCCGTCGCCTTTACGGAGTATCGCAAAATCATGGAAAGCGGGGAAGGGGCGCAGCCTTACGCCGCTTATACACCCGCACCCGTTGCGCCTACGGTCGGCTCGCCTTACGGGCGCAGTTCTGCTCCCGCAGAAAGTCCCGTCATCATCGCCCCGCAGCGACCGGCAAGTCCGCCCGCCGCTGCTCCGTCCCCCGAAAGACCGACCGCCGTGGTCAAATCACCGCCGCCCGCACCCGCCCGCGTCGTTGTGCCGCCGGACAATACCGTGCAGTATCGTGTACAATTAGCGGCTTCGCGCAGCGAGTTGGATATGAACGGCGGCAGGTGGCGGCGCATTTCCGATTATACGGTCGGTATCATTCGGGAAGGCGGCTATTATAAGTACCAAGCGCAGGGTTTTTACTCGTTTGCGCAGGCGAATGCGGCGCGGCGCAATTTGGACGCTTTGGGCTTCAAAGGCGCGTGGATAGTGGCGTATCGCGGGGGGCGGAAGATTGGTTTGGCGGAAGCGAAGCGGGCGACGGGGGAGTAGGGTTTGGGTGGGCTGTGTTTGACGATTTACTTTAAACTTTTACCTGACATTAAAAAAAATTATGAGTAAGTTTTGCAGTTTTTTGTTTTTATTGTTTACCTCCTTTCTGCCCGCTCAGACGAACGAAAACATTACTAAGTATTTTCCCGATATGAGTTTTGAATGCTCTTCGCTTTTGCTTAAAACGAATGCGGGAGATGTGGCTCAGTCGCGTATGAGAGCACCTTCTCCCGCGCCTCCTCCTCCTCCTCCACGTCGGTCAGTCGAGGATAATATTAAAAATGAAGCAGACCTGTACAACCGTTTGGCAGAACACCTGCGAGAGGTCGATTATTCGGAAACACTTACGTCTCCGGCAGGTACTTTTTATCTTAATGAAAATATGCTGTGGGGACTGCGGGGTGCGGATAACGAAAATTTGCTTACGCCCCAATTTACTGTCGTCGTTCCTTTTGAAAATTCTGAAACATTTGCGGCAAAGAAATCGGGAGAGTTTCGATTTAAATTTTATGATAAAAAAGGAGAAGTTATTTCGGAAGCGGAATTCGATTACGTTCGAGTGAAAGACGATTATGTTTGGGTTTGGCAGGATTTGCGTATGGGAGCAGCGGATATACAGGGTAATATTTTAGTTCAACCCGAATTTGACAAATTGCATGAGCGCATGGGGAGTTATTGGGTAGTCGAGAAAGACGGTAAGGAAGGAGTAATATCCACAAACGGCGACGTAGTCATTCCTATTAAACAGCCGTCGATAAATCCTGT
Source organism: Saprospiraceae bacterium (assembly GCA_020629965.1). Taxonomy (GTDB): domain Bacteria; phylum Bacteroidota; class Bacteroidia; order Chitinophagales; family Saprospiraceae; genus JAHDCG01. Next base: position 5,919 of record JAHDCG010000152.1, read on the forward strand.
GATTAACGCGCAGAATTCTCCGATTTTTTTGACTGATAACGGCAACGGTAAAGTTCGGGTTATCTTTCTCGGTAGATACGCCAAAGATTTCGATATTAAATACACGCAATTCACTTCCGGAAGGCTGTCCGAAGAAAATGTAATGGTTTGCAACGGGAAAATTTTCAATTTGGATACCGGCAAATTACTGTTTTGCGGTGAGCATCCTTACATCCTTGCGCACCCTGACATAGCCGGTGCGTATTATATTCCGGGATATATATTTAACGCAGAAGGTGAATTATTGACAGAACCCGGCAACGAGCCGGTGCAAGGTTATCGAGATGCTAAGTTCGACGAACACGAAACGTTGATAGTGCGCAGGAAAATCGACCTTAACGGCAAGTCGGCGTTCAGAGCAGGAATGAAAGATAAAGGTTTGAATTGGTTGATAAAGCCCGACCGTTATGAAAGTCTGCAGCGCGTACCGAAGACAGATTTTATTGTAGCCAAAAGAGAAGACGGTCAAAGCGGGCTGATTAACGAAAGGGAGGAAGTGGTGATGCCGTTTGAATATCAACGCATTATTGTATTGAAGGATGAATTGGCAATGGCTTGTACAACGAATGACAGCCTTTTAGAGGTTTACGATTTTGCTTTGGTCGAAAAATTTCGCACTCAACTCTCGGGTACAGTAATAAGAGCGAAAAAACTTAAAGAAAATTTTTATGATGTTTACACAAAAAAGGGAGGATATGTGATAAACAGTATGGGAGATATTATTATCGAAGCAATGAGTTCGGTGACTTCGATAGGAAACGATTTAGTGAAAACGAAAAAGTATAAAGACAAAGTCAACAGGTATTTCGACTCTGCCGGAAAGAACGTTTTAACCTATAAAAATGCGCCGCAGGCAGGAGAGATAAAAAAAGTTTTGCAGACCGAAATTACCAATGTTTATCATTTCGTTATGAGCGACGAGAGTAGTTATTTGCTGAATATTCCGCAGGAAAAATACTATAAATTACCGGCAGAATACGAAACAACGAATTACAGCGGCGATCACGAGCGACTCGGAAACTACGGTCTGATTAAGTTTTACAAAAACATCGAAGGTCGCCGACAGTTTGGACTGCTGAACTCACGCGGAGAAACCGTGCTGACTCCCGAGTATGCAGGTATGACACTGCGCGATGATTATCCGGGAGTGGTCAAGTTGATTGATTTTAATAAAAAAACTGATTTGATAACCGTGTACGGAAACCGTCGATTATCCGAATATGACAGTGCCGAACCTGTGTTTGCAAATTATTATCGCATAGAAAAAGACGGGAAATTCGGAATTACGAACGAGTCGGGTAATATTATTGTTCCGTTGGAATATCGTCATATAGAAAGAGTCGGACTTTCGGGTGTTTTTAAGGTTCATCCGATGACGGGCGGGGCATTCTTCGTTAATGTGAAAGGAGAAAAAACGGAGAAGTTATAACATTATGATTTAAAACTCCGGTTCTGTTATTTTAGAATCGATTTTTAAGGACAGAAGGGTGTAAACCGCATCCCTCTAATTCCCTATCTTTGCCTCCGATTTGAACCAAAACCCTGCCCATACGTTTTTTCGACGCTGCGCAAAATCTAAACTAACCTGCGGCAACCATTAAAAATAATCAAATGTCAAGAGAAACGAGAATCGGTCTTTTAGTTGCCGTCGCCGTTGCTGTTTTTGTAATCGGTTTTAAATATCTGAAAGGGCAAAATGTCCTCTCCAACGACTACCTTTTTTACGCGGAATACGCGAATGTCGATCAGCTCGCCCCTTCCAATCCCATCATCAAAAACGGACTCGAAATCGGTACGGTGCGCGATGTCTATATGAAAGAAAGCGACCCGACCAAAATTGTGGTGGAAATGACCGTGGACGGGAGTTTGAACATCCCGAAAGATGCCGTGGCGACCATTATTTCGACCGGTGTGATGGGCGGCAAAGCGATTATTTTGGAATACACGACCAATTGCGAAACCGCCGGCAACTGCGCCGACAGCGGTGATTATTTGCGCGGCTCTACCAAGGGTCTCATCGGCTCGCTGCTCGGCGAACCCAAAGACGTAAGTGCTTACGTGGATGTGGTGCGCGACGGCATGATTGCGGTCGTCGATACTCTGGACGAAAAAATCGACTCGACTTCCGAAATCGGCAAAACTTTTGCAAGTTTGCAGGCGACTTTAAATAACTTGGAGCGCACAACGGGGCGACTCGACCGCTTAATGGCGCGCTCTTCCGGTAACTTGGAAAGAACCCTGTCGAGTGTGGAAAGTCTGACGGCTAATTTGGCGCAAAACAACGAAAAAATTACGGGCATACTGACCAATGTCAACGAAATGACGGCGAGCCTCAACCGCGCCGATGTCGGCAAAACCGTGACCGTAGCCACCGCCGCCATGGAAGAACTGAAAAAGGTAATGACCAACGCCGATGCTGCCGTCGTCAAACTCTCGGCGGTGATGGATAAGGCAAACAGCGAAAACGGCACACTCGGTAAGTTGCTGAACGACAAAGAATTATATGATAACTTGAACGAGGTATCTAACAGCGTTACCTTGCTGACGAGCGATATTCGGGAGCATCCGGAGCGTTACCGTCGTATTTTGTCGAAGAAAACGAGAACCGAACCGTTGCGCGAAATACCGGAGGAGGTAAAGGAAAACGAGACCGACAATGATGATTAAAGATTTAAAAGCCGCCTGTCGAATATCTGAAAATTCAATGTATCTACAATTATTTTTTTCCGGCGGTCAGCAAAATATTACTGCATTTTACTCTCAATAATTGTTTGTTTATCAACGGAATGCGCGGTAAAATAAACTGTCGCAGTCCTTACGGTTCGAAGCATTGCCGCCTCATTCAAGCCTGATTGCGCTTTTTAGTTGTCAATTTGTTGGAATTGCCGTCAATTATTTACTATCTTCGCCCGACACATTCAAAATGTCCGAGCCATATTTTTACTCCGAAGGAAAACTATATTCATTCACTCTTTTTTTAAATTTTAAACGTGCTTTACAAAGTTAAATTGAAGAACGCGGACGACCATGTATTACTCGACGATGAGGCGTATGATTGGTTGACAACCGACCCTTATCTTCAGCGCGTTGATTTTATCAATAATTTGCGGCGGCACTCCAGCGGTTGTGCTTTTTTTCAAAAAACGTGGAAAAAAGCCGACGGCGGATACAAAACCGAAACTATTTATTTGCATAAATTAATTGCCGAAAAATATCTCAAAGACGATAAAACGGAGAAATTCAATCTCGTCGGTGCGAAAAACGGTAATAAATTGGATTGCAGATTAGATAATTTGGAATATCGCTCGCGCGCAATCGCAAGTCGAAAAAGACGTACCAGCAGCAAGGCAGGATACACGGGAGTTTACAAAGAAAACAAACGTTATCGTGCCGTGATTTCTATCAATCGCAAATCCGTACACATCGGGATGTTCGACACCCCGGAAGAAGCGGCATTAGCGTACAACAAGAAATCGCGCGAACTGTACGGAGACGAAGGCAAACAAAACATTATTAAAAAATCAACGTCGGAGGAGAATATGTAGGTCTTGATTTCCGCTCACCGACCACCCCGAAACAACTACCGGGAATTGAAAAAATTTCCGAGACCGAACTCACTTTGTGGGTTCGGTTTTTTGTTTAATCATTTAGGGGCTTTGCCCTGTTTAATCGTTTAGTGTCGCGGCGTATATCTAAATAGGCAGAGTGCGACCGGAGACATAAGCAAATGCTTTGTGAACATCCCCTAAAAGTCTGACAATCAATGATAAAAGGCTATTTGGAAAAACAGAGGCACAAATTTCTGAACAGTCCCACTAAACAGAGCACAGCTCCTAAACAGGGCGCAGCCCCTAAACGATTAAACAACTTCAATACAACACATACTTCTCCCGCATCTCCCGATACTCCTCCAGTCCCGACTGCCACTCCGCCCGAATTTCCGCTTCCGTTTTTCCGGCAATAATCGCCTTGCGCAGCGCATCCGTACCCGCCAATTTATCGAAGAAATTGTTTTTTAAAAAAAAAGACTCTTTGTCCGGATAGTTTGTGTAAAAGTCGAGCAAATATCCCAATTCCAATTTGCCTTTTTCTCTGATTTCCGCCGGGTTTATGCCCGATAAATTGTAGCCGTTGCAGACTTCGTTTTCGTGCTTCGGGTACTTCGCCCCCGGGCGCGAAACGGGCGTGTAGGTGTAGCTGCCGTCGGTGTATTTCGGGTCGCCGTACACCTGAAATTGCTTCTCCGTACCGCGTCCGATATTAACCGTCGTGCCTTCAAAAAAACAGAGCGAAGGGTAGAGGTAAATCGAGCGCATATTTGGCAGGTTGGGGGAGGGCGCAATCGACAATTCGTACCGCGTGTCGTGGTCGTAGCCGGTGCAGGTAATAACATTTAAGTCGCATGTGATACCGTTTGCCAGCCATCCTTCGCCGTTTACCATCCGTGCATACTCGCCGACCGTCATGCCGTGTACGACGGGAACCGGGTGCAGACCTACGAAAGAAGAAAACTCGGGCTGCAATATCGGACCGTCGATGTAATGCCCGTTCGGGTTGGGTCGGTCTAAAACCAACAACGGAATATTTTGCTCCGCGCAGGCTTCCGCCAGATAAGTCAGAGTGCTGATATAGGTGTAAAAACGCGCCCCGACATCCTGAATGTCAAAAACCACCAAGTCAATGCCTGCGAGGTCTGCCGGCAGCGGTTTTTTGCGTTTGCCGTACAGCGAAATCAGCGGCAAATCCGTTTGCGCATCCCGTCCGTTCGCCACTTTTTCACCGGCATCGGCGGTACCGCGAAAACCGTGTTCGGGGGCGAAAATTTTCTCAATTGCAAAACCTGCGGCAAGCAGAGTATCGACCAAATGCGTGTCGCCGACGGTCGAGGTTTGATTGACGGTCAGGGCGATTTTTTTACCTTTTAAAAGAGGAAAATAAACTTCGGTGCGCTGTGCGCCGAGACGCAGCGGCTGTCGCTCGGTAATTTCCTCGGTATCGGTTGTGACCGCTTCGGGTGCGACCGTCGCCGGACTTTGATGATTACAGGCGGCTAACAGGAAAAAAAGCAGAAAAACGGGAAGGACTTGCATAGTTTTATTTTTTGGCGGGCAAAGTAACGGATTTGACCCAAATATCGGACTGCGTGACGACAGCAGGAGTAAATTTACGGGCGTCAGTCGATAATCTTCCGTCGATTTTCTTACCTTCGATGTAACAAACAGAATAAAACTTTCCGATGAAAAACCAAAATCTGCTTTATCTCACCGCTTTTTTGTGCCTGCTCTGCGCCGGTGCTTTGACCGCACAAGGCTTCGATGTCGCCGGTCTGAAATACAATTCTTACCTCGGCGGCGACCCGCAAAACGCTGACGACGAAAACTTTTCCGCACAGGAATACGAGCTGTTTTTCAATTACCCGAAAAAATTTAACGAGGACAAAACGGTGATGATTAATGGCTTGGCGTATGCCTTTTCACAGATGGATTTGCTGTACAGCAGCCGACTGCCCGACCCGACAACCGCCGATTTACACTTAATCAGCTACAAATTTCGCTTGGTGCATAACCTGAACGAAAAGTGGCTCATCGTGCCGATTTTGGAGCCGACGATTGCCTCGGATTTGAGAGAAAAATTGAGTACCGACGACTTCTTTCTGATTGCCTCGCTGCTGCTTGTCCGCGAATTTTCCGACAATTTTAAAATCGGCGGCGGCGTGGCTTATACGACCCGCTTCGGGCGACCGCGCATCATTCCCGTCATTCCTTTGCAATGGATTAAAAATCGGCACCGCTTCAATGTTTCGCTGCCCGTCAAAGTGCAATACGCATTCGACGTCACGGAAAAATTTGCCTGCGGTGTCAAAATGAGTATCGACGGCGCAAACTACAATCTCGCCGGCTACGAAAACCTGCCCGCGCGGGTCAATAAATTCAGCTACACGCTGATAAACACCGGTTTGCAAGCCGAATACAAACTCGGCAAATCCTTAATACTCGGGGCTTTCGGCGGTATCACGGCGAGCGGTCAACTGCAATACATGAACGCCGAAAAAGATTTTGCGGAGCAGCAATTACCGCCGAGCGGATTTTTCCAAATCAGTCTGAGCATGCGCGTTTTTGAGGATTAACGGGCTAACAACATTTACTCCCCGGTCCGCAAACATTCATCGCTAAGTTACCGAATGCCCCCAATTTTTCAATCGGCTTACAGACCGTCGGCGGCGCAAACAGACGAAAAGTCACCGTATCTTCCGTCTCCGCAACTTCTTTAATTTTGTATTTGGCTGGCAACAAATCCCCGTGTCCCCACTCCAAAAACAGGTCGGCACTCGGGCGCATCGGGATGGATTTGTTGGTAATCTCCAAAATTTTCAGCGCCTTCGCTGCCGACATCGCGCGGTCTTTTTGCTCCTTACCGTCCCACCACAGCTGAATGACGGTTTGTCGGTAGCTGTCCGGGTTGCCGCCGCAATCCACACTCTCGATGAATACATTTTTGACTTCCGTGATGTGAAATGCCGTCGGCAAAAACTCACCCGGGCGGTACTCGATGCGCATTTCTTTGTCGCCGAGTTTTTCTAATTTTTCTAAAAAATCTTTGGTTTGCATGATTTGATGTTTTTATCGTAATATTACGATGATTTAGAGTAAAAAAAAGGGGATTTTTTGAGGTTACGTTGTGTCAGGGTTTTCGAGATTTTGATGTGTTCGCCTATGTACCATCATTAGCTTTTGCAGATAATGGAAGGCTACGTATTGTCAACTGATGTCTTTTTTATTCTCTTTCCTCAAAAAAAATTAAATTTAATTTGTTATAACTCTGACATTTACAGTATTTTCTTTAACATTTTTGCGAATAGTCAAGTCGTTTTCCAATATTTCCTCAATTAAAACTAAATGACCTTTCATATCATTACCTTACGAAAAATACAGATTTTTTGAATTCTAATTTCTCATCGTTTTCTATCATTTTATTATCGACTAACTCAATTTCATTATTTCTTTGGATTAAATACCAATTGATACTCGTATCAAAAAGTTTACTTTCTAATTTTGTTACAGGATGAATTTTCGTCGCAATTAAAGGGGTAAAATCTTGACATATTCCATGTTCGCCCTCTTTGAACGCAGTCGCTAAGCATAGTTCTTTATTTTGATAGTATATTTCTGAGATAATTGTACCTTCTTTGTCGAGGATATTGTTTTTGTCACGAGTAAGAATATCATAAAGAATTGTATCCTTTTGCAATTGAATTACTTTGACATATTTGTCTTTTATTTGTGTGATTTCATAATTTTCAAACTTATTATGAGGTATTCTCCCAAACCAAAAACCTTCTACATTATTTTGTGCGCTACTACATAAACTAAATAGACATAGTATAATTGTTATTTGTGTTTTCATTATAAATTATTTCTTAATATGCCGCGTTTGATTATTGGGTGTAGGGATTATATTTTTGATAGCAGATAACGCTAACTTGTCGGTGGAAATGGTTAAAACTCCTTAGAATTAAAGCCTAAAACCTAAACCACCCACCCCTAACAACACTTACTCTTCTGCAAAAATCCCGCAAAAACAACCTTCAGTTTCTGCCAAGTCTGCGGATTGATACAATAACAAGTCCGCGTGCCTTCGATTTCACCTTTGATAATATTCGTCTCTTTCAAAGCCTTCAAATGCTGCGAAACGGTTGCCTGCGAAAGCGGTAATTCTTCCACCAATTCCCCGCAGACACAGCCGCGTTTGCTCAATATTTCCAAAATGGCAATCCGCGCCGGATGCCCCAGTGCTTTGGCGAGCGCGGCGATTTCATTTTGCTCGACGGTAAAAAGATTTGCTTTGGTAGAACCCATGTGCGTTATTTTATCGCAATATTACGATGAATATTTGAGAGAGGGAAGTTTTTTGGGAAAAAGTTGAGAGGTTGAGGAGTTGTGAGGTTGGGGAGCAGGAACTTCCGTCCGTAGAAACGTTGCACTGCGACGTCTT
>JAHDCG010000153.1:0-3978 GCA_020629965.1 Saprospiraceae bacterium
GATTCCTTGCTGAATTTCTTGATAATGCGGTTAAATTTCTCAATGTTCGCATCGTCGAGCGGCGCGTCCACCTCGTCGAAAATACAGAAGGGCGCGGGCTTCAGCAGGTACAACGCGAAAAGCAGCGCGGTTGCCGTCAGCGTCTTTTCACCGCCGGAGAGCTGACTGATAGACTGCGGGCGTTTACCTTTCGGTTTCGCCACGATTTCGATTTTCGACTCCAACGGATTTTCGGGGTCGAGCAGGATTAAATCACAGTTATCTTCCGCGCTGAACAGACTGCGGAATACGTCGATAAAATACAACCGCGCCTTGTCGAATGCCTCGATAAATTGCGCCGTCGCCGTTTCTTCAATTTCCTTAATCGTCGTCATCAGGTCGCTTTTCGCGCGCTCAATGTCGTCGCGTTGCGTGGTGATGTTCTCGAAACGCTCCTTCATTTCGTCGTAAGCCTGCACCGCCATCGGGTTGATTTCGCCGTAGTTGTCGAGTTTATTTTTCATACGCTCGACCTTCATCTGCGTCTCCTGCTCGTTAATCGGGATGCGCGGGCCGCGTTCGGCTTTGGCAGCGTCGCTCTCTTTTTTATTCAGCAAATCATTGATGCTGACGTTAAACTCGATGCGCATCCGTTCGCCGACCGATTGCAGTTTGTAGCGCACATCGCCGAGTTTTTCTTTCAGTTGATTAACGAGGATTTGGGAGTCGGTGCGTAGGCGGTTCGTCTTGCGGATTTCATCTTCGATTTTGTTGATGCCGCCGCGCGCTTTGAAGTAAGTTTGTTCGGCTTCTGTCAGATTTGCCGCCAACACCTTTTTCTCTTCGTAGCCCGTCAGCAGGGCGCGTTCTATGGCTTCGATTTCTTCCTGAATGCCTTGCAGTTCGTCGTCGCCTTCGGTTAAAATGCGGGTATTGCGGGCGAGTTCCGCTTCGGTTTCCTGCGCTTGTTTTTCCCGAAAAGCCAATTCGCGTTGCTGCGAGCTGACCTTATTTTGCTGCTTGATGAACTCAATGTTGCTGCTGTTAAATGCAGCCGAGGCGGCACTCAATTTCTCCGCCACTTCGCTGAAAGAGCCGTCCGTATTGCGGATTTTTTCGCGGGCGAGTTCGAGTTCGTGCTGTTTTTGGTTGAGGAAAGTTTCGATTTCCGCATTGGCGGCGGTCAGTTCTTCGATGCGGGCGACCGTTTCGCGGCTTTTGCCTTCGGCCAGCTGTATGAAATTTTCAAAATTCTCCAAACGCGCATGAATACCCGCTTTTTTCTGCGAAATTTGGTTGACCTGCTGCTGCAACATCCGAATGTCATTCCGCATATCCGCCCGCTTCAGTTGCTCGATTTTTTCCTTCAAATTCAGAAAATGCGTTTGCAACTTATCCACCTCCTTTTCGGCTTTTTTAATTGCCTTTTCCAGAATTTCCAAGTTCTTCTTCCGACCGATTTTCTTCCCTTCAAACAAACCGACCGAGCCGCCGCCGACGCTGTATTTGCGCTGAATAAAACGCCCGCTGCTGCTCAACAATGTCACATTTTCGGTCTCCAATTTACCGACAATTTCCGTCTTATCCGTCACCAAAACATCCTCCAAAAGATAGCTGACCAACTTGCGATATTCCGCGTCCGTTTCCGTCAATTCAAAAGCCTGCCGGGTGTCCGGTATCATTGTCATCGGCGGCGTGTAATCCGCAAATGCGTCGAGCAAAAAGAAATTCGCTTTCCCTTTTTGCGCTTTACTCAAGAGCTGAATTGCCGACACCGCCTCCTCTAAGTCGTTGACTACGAAATAGTTAAGATACGGCTCTAAATAATTTTCCACGGCAATGCGGTACTCTTCTTTCACATAAATCAAATCCGACAACAAGGGCGCGGGGTTGGGGCGATTTTTCTTACTGCTCAAAAAACGAATACTCTCCGGAAAGCCTTCCATGCTCTCGACCATGCTTTTGGTCAGCTTGTATTCGTTGCGTTTGGCGTCGAGACTGCGACTTGCTTTTTGCAACACTTTTTGCGCCTCGTCGCGCTCCGTTTCCGTCGTTTCAATCTCGGCGCGACGTTCTTCTTCGGCAGCTTGTTTTGCCGTCAATTTTTCTAAAAGTTCGGCCTCTTTGCCTTCGATTTCCGCAGCTTCCTTGCGCAGCGTTTCGATTTCCGCACGACGATTTTTACTCTCGTCCGTACTGCGCTGCGTCTCGCGTTGCAGCCCTTCAAGTTGGTTGGTGTTAACCGCTTTTTCCTTCTCCAATTCAAACACCGCCCGCTCGATGTTCTGCTGCTTTTTGACCACCTCATCGAGGTCGGCTTTGAGCGTACCGTGATTTTTGCGAATGGCATTCAACTTGTCCTCTGCGGCGATGAGTTGCTCTTCGAGTTCCGCTTCCAAGCGTTTGTCACCGCTCAAATTTTCGCGGTAGGTCGTGATGTCGTGTTGCAGTTGCTCGATGCGCGACTTCGCCGTCTGTATTTGCTGCGAAAGTTTTGTTTTATTAGCAGTGTTAAACTGAATTTTCTGCTCCGCCATCCGCTTGTCGTTCTCCTGCCCGCGAATGCGCCCGACCAAAGCATTCAATTGCCTTTGTCGTTCCGAAAGTGCCTGTTCTTTATCGACATTCGCCTTGCGTTCGCGCTCCAGCGCACCTTCGAGATTGCGGGTATCGACTTCAAATTGACGGTATTTATCTTCCTCTTCCGTCAGTTGTTTTTGGATGACTTTGTGGCTGTCGCGCAGGGTTTTTACCTTACTTTCGGCGAGCTGAATGCTGAGATTTTTGTAGGTTTCTTTTAACTCAAAATACTTTTTGGCGCGTTTCGCCTGCTTCTCCAATACCTTAATTTGACCGCTGATTTCAAACAACAAATCCTCGATACGCTCCAAGTCCGCCGTGGTGTTTTTCAGCTTATTCAGCGTTTCCTTTTTCCGTTTTTTATACTTAGAAATGCCCGCTGCCTGCTCAAACATGCGACGGCGTGCGTTTTCTTTATCCTGCAAAATGTCATCGACCATGCCGAGGGCAATAATCGCGTAAGAATTGGAACCGATACCCGTATCGAGGAAGAGAGAAGTGATGTCTTTTAGGCGGCAAGGCACATTATTGAGGCGGTATTCACTGTCGCCCGAGCGAAACAACATGCGCGTAATCGTGACGACGTGGTACTCGGTCGGCAGCAGATTTTTCGTATTTTCAAAAGTCAGCGAAACGGAAGCGACGGGCGCCTGTTTGCGCTTTTTGGTGCCGTTAAAAATGACGCTCGTCATCTTATCCAGCCGCAGTTCTTTACTTTTCTGCTCGCCGAGTACCCAGCGAATGGCATCGACGATATTCGACTTACCCGAACCGTTCGGTCCGACTACCCCGATGACGTCCTTGCCGAAGTTGACGACCGTCTCGTTGGCGAAAGATTTGAACCCTTTAATTTCTAATGTCTTTAAGCGCATTGTGTGGTTTTGCTCTGTATTATGTTCGCGTTTTTTGGAAGGGCGAAGATAGGTGTTTTTGGGAAAAGGTCAGAGATTGTTTGTGGGTTTGAGTTGCACCGTAGCATCGGTTTTAACCGACCGGCTAAAATCGAGAAAGAGAACCCCGTAATTTTACAAAATCCGTATTGAAGACCCCCCAACCCCCGGAGCGGGGGAGTATCTATCTTCGGAATTAAAATCTGTTTTAAATGGAGATACGTTTTCAAAAAAGCGGTTTCTGTGGTCTTGTTTTATTTCTGAAGAGAGAGAAACAAAAATTTCAAAAGTCAACCCACAAGCCCGAAGCCCGGAGAAAGTTTCCCGCTCCGGGATTAGGGGTTTAGAGACGAGAAGAGCCGTACCGAATGCCCCCCGACCCAAGAGCGGGGAGCAGACTCGTCTTCAAAACTAAAATTCGTTTTGAACTAAATTTCATCTTCAAAAATGCGGTAGTTTCAAAGTCCGTTTTTTTTGCAAAAAGAAAGGACTTAAAAATCAAAAAAACGAACCCACAAACTCAAGCGCG
>JAHDCG010000153.1:4078-13944 GCA_020629965.1 Saprospiraceae bacterium
TTGCAAAAAGAAAGGACTTAAAAATCAAAAAAACGAACCCACAAACTCAAGCGCGAAGAAAGTTCCCCGCTCCGGGGTTAGGGGTTTAGAGACGAGAAGAGCCGTACTGAATGCCCCCGACCCCGGAGCGGGGAACAGACTCGCCTTCAAAACTAAAATTCGTTTTGAACTAAATTTCATCTTCAAAATGCGGCAGTATCAAAGTCCGTTTCTTTTTTGCAAAAAGAAAGGACTCGAAAATTCAAAAAATCAATCCGTAAACTCAGTCGCGAAGAAAGTTCCCCCATTGGGGGTTAGGGGGTCAGCGCTACACAGAAAATCTCTTTCCCAAACATAATTCCCAAATCTCTGTTTTCCCCGTATGAGCAAGAAAAAATACACAAAACTGCGCCTGATTTTGGGCGACCAACTGAACGAAAAGCACTCGTGGTTTGAGGAAAAAGACAAAGAAACGCTGTACTTCATGGCGGAAGTGCTGACGGAAACCGGCTATGTCAAGCACCACATTCAAAAAGTCATCGGTTTCTTTTTGGCGATGCGTAATTTCAGCGAAAAGCTAAGCGAGGCGGGGCATGAGCTGCTGTATTATAAACTCGATGACAAAGAAAACGAGCAATCTTTTCCCGATAATTTGCGGGCGTTGCTCGATAAATACGACATCGAAAAATTTGAATATCAGCTGCCGGATGAATGGCGATTGGATAAGGAAATGCGGGAATTTTGTGAGTCATTAGACATCGAAACCGACACGGCGGACACGGAGCATTTTATGACCGAAAGAGATTATTTGAAAGACTTTTTCGAGGGTAAAAAAACCTATTTGATGGAAAATTTTTACCGCTCTATTCGCAAAAAGTACGATATTTTGATGGAAGCGGACGGCAAAACGCCGCTGACGGGCAAGTGGAATTACGATGCTTCCAACCGCAAAAAACTGCCGAAATCGGTGAAAATTCCGCCGCAAAAGCACTGGCAGCGCGATGTAAGCGACATTGTGGAATTATTGGAGAAAAAAGATGTAAAAACCATGGGCAGCGTGGATGCGGACAACTACATCTGGCCCGTAACGCGCGAAGAATGTCTGGAACTTTTACAGGACTTTTGCAAATACCGACTGGCGAATTTCGGAGACTATCAGGATGCGCTGACCACCCGAGACTACGCGCTTTTTCATTGCCGCTTGTCTTTCGGCATGAATACAAAGATGATAACGCCGTTGGAGGTCGTGACGGCTTGCATCGAACATTATTTTGAAAATAAAGACCGCATCGACATCTCGCAAATCGAGGGTTTTGTGCGACAAATTATCGGTTGGCGCGAGTATATGCGCGGCGTCTATTGGGCACAAATGCCGGATTATGCAGACAAAAATTATTTTAAGCACGACGCCCCCCTACCGGAATATTATTGGACGGGAAAAACAAAAATGACCTGTGTCGGTCACGCAGTGACGCAGAGTCTGGAAAAGGCTTACGCGCACCACATTCAGCGGCTGATGGTGACGGGAAATTTTGCGCTGCTGCTCGGCGTCCATCCCGACGAGGTGGATGCGTGGTATTTGGGAATTTACATCGACGCCATCGAGTGGGTGGAAATAACGAATACGCGCGGCATGAGTCAGTTTGCCGACGGCGGCATCGTGGGTACGAAGCCGTATATTTCGTCTGCCAATTACATCAACAAACAAGGTGACTACTGCAAGCAATGTCATTACGACAAAAACAAAAAATACGGCGAAAATGCGTGTCCGTTTAACAGTTTGTACTGGGATTTTTACGACCGGCACCGCGAGTTGCTCGGCAATAATTATCGAATGGGCATGATGTATAGTCTTTGGGATAAGATGGAATCTAAAGAAAAGGAGCAGATACTTAAGCAGGCGGCTTATTATAAGGAGCATGCCGATGAATTGTGAGCAGATAACGGTTGTAAAGGTTTTTAGGTTGTAAGGGTTGCAAGCGAATACAAATTTAAAACTGTATGCAAATATCAAATCGTATCAAACCGTCAACCAACAACTATCAACCACCAACCAACCTCAGTGATTGACATCAAAATCTTCGATAATCTCCAAGAGCAACCGCAAATCTTCGTAAAAATTGCGGACTAACTCAAAACTGACATTCGAGCGAAAGACGTAAGGCTCCAGTAAATCCTCTTGCTCGGAAACGGCGACGTAAAATTTTTTTCCGCGAAAAGAAAGGTAAAAATCTTTGCCCGTTTTTTCGTGATAAGCGACGAGTCGATCCTGCATGTCTTCCGAAAGGACATTTTGAAACGCGCCTTCAAGAGTTGCCATGGTGCGCCATATTTCGCGAAAATCCCGATTTTTAATGAAACCGTCGGCGTCTTTTCCCTTCATCAGCAGAAAATTTCTGACCTCGCGGGTGGTGTATTGCCGAAACTTGCGGGGCAACACCAAGACCGCTCCGCGCACGGGAATATTAACGGTGGCAATAAGAAAAACGCCCTTAAAAACATAATTCAGCCGCTGCCGAACTTTACTTTCCTCGCGCACGTTCAACTCCGACATCTCGAATTTGACGTCGCCGATGGTACCTTTGATAAAATCTTCGCCCTCGTAAACGTCGGTGCCGCCGGCAAAAATGCCGCTCTCTTTGAACTTTTTTTCGGAAATCTTTTTAAATTGCTTGTATTCCATTTTGCCGTAGCTGATACCGTCGTCGATGAAGTCGGTGAGCAGGTTGATGACGGCAGGCTTAAAATCAGTGACAAATTTTCTGACGCGTTTGTACAGAATGTACAAATAAACCCCGACGAAAAGCATGAGCATTAAGGTGATGACCATGACTTCGAGCCAAATACCCACGATAAAAAGTCCGAAAAGAAAGAGGCAAGATAAGAAAATGAGCAGCAGCAGACGTTTTCTTTTGCGCTCCAGGCGCATCAGTTCCGGATGGATGGTGTGGTTGTAATAAATGCGGAAAGCCTCTAAGCGTTTGACTTCCGCAGTAGTGCGTTCTCTCATTTCGTGTTGTAAATATTGCGACAAACGGAGGGTAAAGGTAGTAATTTCAAAACTTTCGGAGCGAAGTATTATTACTTGTTTTTCTTAATCGGCGACAAAAATTTATCGCTCGATTCTTGTAGGATAAATTTAAGAATTCATACTTTTGTACACTAAAGTCGTTATGCGAAAATACAAATATCGACTTATCTTCATAACTTTTTTTCTAACCGGAATAATTCGATTATTCCAAAACTAAACTTTTCTGAAATGAAAAAATTTTACTTTTTAGTTCTTTTTGCTTTCGCTGCTTTTACGGCGCAGGCACAGGTGACAGCGGTCGTTTCCGTTGACATGAACGATGTTTCTTTAGCTGACGGCGATGTCGTGCGCTTAGGCGGTAACTTTACCGACCCGATGTGGACTCCAACGGCGCACGATTTGTCCGACGAAGACGGCGACGGCGTGTACGTGGGTACTTTCGAGGTTGATCCGGGCGAAGAAATCCAATTTAAGTTTGTCATTAACGATTGGGGAACCAACGAATTCGGTGACAACATGATGTTCGGCGATTGCACTCTCGAAGACGGCAACCGTTTTGCTACCATTCCTGCTGACGAAAGCGGCTTCTACATTTTGCCGACTTACGTTTACAACACTTGTGAAGTATCTGCTTTGCAGGTAAACACCCAAGACGTATCTACCATCAGCGGTGTGAAGTTTACGCCAAACCCGGCGACGGCTGCGACTTTGGTTACTTTTGAAAATGCAAACAACGACTTGCACACGGTTTCTGTTGCTTCGGTAACGGGTCAGGTAGTCGAAACTTTGACAACTTCGGGTAACAATTTTACTTTGAATGTTGCTGATTTTGCGGCAGGCATGTACTTCGTTACTTTCCGCAATGAGAAAGGCGAGCAAGGTACGGAGCGTTTGATGGTTAAGTAATTGAGAGCGGCGAGTCAAGAGTAGCGAGCCGCTAAGACTTTTAAGCATAAAAAAACCTTTCAACCATGACGGTTGAAAGGTTTTTTTTATGCCCGAAAGCAAGGTAAATATTGTTGATATTGCCGATAAAATGTCGAAAGATTTGTGTAAAAAACTTATGCACATTAAACGGTTCAACAATTCAACGACTCAACAAAATTACTTATTCACAGCCGGCTTAGCAGGGTCTGCATCCGGTGCATTGACTTCGCCTTTGATGTAAAGGAAAGACTGTGCAGGGTCGGTGTTAGCCGTGATAGTCACTTTTTTGTTTTGCTTGTTACGCTTGCCTTTTGAGTCGAAACGTACGTCGATATTAGCAGTCGCGCCCGGTGCAATCGGCTCTCTCGGCCATTGCGGTACGGTGCAACCGCAGCTGCCTTTTGCGTTGCTGATAATCAAAGGCTCGCTGCCCGTGTTGGTGAAAGAAAAGCTGTGCTCTACCGCTTCACCTTGGTCGATGGTACCGAAATCAAACTCGGTTTCATTCCACTGTACAGTAGTCGTAGGACCGGTCGGTGCAGCGGGTGTGTCAGCCGCATTTGCCGCAGGAGTTGCGTCGGTAGCCGGGTTAGGAGTTACTGCATTTGCGGTCTCGGTCAATGCTTCGCGTGCTGCGTCTTTGTCCGCGTCGTTAGCACAAGATGCCAAGAAAAGAACTGCCAATGCAGCAAACAGGATTGATTTGAATTTAGTCATTGCTAAAATTTTTTTAAAAAGAAAAGTTGTTGTAAAAGGTTATTTGATGAGTTGAACGATTGTTCGTTTTCATCGGTTGCAAAACGTTTCCGATTTGATGATACAAAGGTAAATATATTTATATGATGTTGTTACAATGAGTTGTTAATCGCTTGTTAATGCGAGTAAACAAATCCGCCCCCTCTTCCGTTTTATTCTCGAACGCCGCGAAATAACTCGCCGTTTTTCTAACCTAAAATTTTATAATTATGAGTGCTATTAATGACCGTGCACGCGGAAACTGGAACGAAACCAAAGGTAAAATGAAGCAAGCCTACGGTGACCTGACCGAAGATGATGTGACCTACCAAGAAGGTAAAGAAGATGAGATGATCGGTAAACTGCAAAAAAAATTGGGTAAAACCAAGCAGGAAGTAACCGACTGGATTAACAGTCTGTAGGAGGTGTTTAAGGGTTTAGGCGTTTAGTCGTTAAGATTTGCGCCTACATTCTTTTATTAAAAATTCAGATTTTGTGAATGCTGTCGAAATTAACGCGGACAGCAAGCAACTAAACGGGGCAAAGCCCCTAAACGGTTAAACCTCTAAACACAATTAACTAACCTAAGAGAAGCTCCGATTCTCTGCCAAAAAAATTAAATACAATGAAAAACGATAATGTAATCGACGTCCTCGACGACCTTTTGACCCGCGTAACTGACTCCGTCAACGGCTATACCGAAGCCGGAAACGGTGTACGATACGTGCAACTGCGCAAGCTGTTTTTTGAATATGCCGAATTGCGTGAAAAAATGCAGAAAGAACTGCAAGACCTGATTGTAAAGTACGGCGGCGACCGTGAAAAAAATCCTTCGGGTTCTTTCCTTGCCGGTGCACACCGAGTCTGGTTAGAATTTCAGGCGCAAATCAACGAACACGAAGCGGATGACGTTTTGGAAGAAGTAACACGCGGGGAAGAAAGAGCCTTGGAAGATTATGACAAAATCTTGAAAGATTATAATCTGCCTGCCGACGTACACGCAGTCATCGAAAAGCAACGCAATCAAATCGACGCGGCTCTGAAACAAATGCTGAAATTGGAAGCGCAGTACGATGTAATCGAAGATTAAAAAGAAACTTTAGAACACTACCCGGAAAAACGTCGTCTTGCATCAGCAAGGCGGCGTTTTCTTATTTTTGAGCATAATTTTTGCAATTAAAAATATCCGCTGCTCCCCGCTCACGCACCGTTCCGTATTTTGCGCATCATTTATTTAGTTCTCCTGTTTTTTTCGACCCTCCGTTTGTCTGCGCAGACAACGGTCATTCCTTACCCCGACAATTCGCCCGACCTCGCCTCTTTTCTGCAAATGGGTCTCTCCTCCCCCGCCGTGCCTTACGCTGCGGCGGATTACAAAAAAGTCATCGGTCTGCTGGACAGAATTTACGAAGCCGATAAATTTTCGCTTCCCCGCTCCGGCAGCAGCTATTCGGGCGAGATATACGACCGCATTTTCAGCCGCGAAAATTTTGCTTTTCTCACCGACACCGACGCCAATCTCGGCAATCAAATTATCGAATATGAAAGAGTAAAAGGCATCGGCTACCGCCTGCTCATTTATTACATCGAAGACACCGAACCCGAAGAACGCTTCGGCAGAGAGGTCTTAGACTGCCTGCTGCTCGACGCGTGGCTCAATCTGCACGGCGTAATTTTGTACGATAAATTGGCAAAACAACTGACGCCCGAACAACTCGGGCAAAGTAATTTTCGGCGCGGATTTGAAGAAGCGGTCAGAGAATATCGCCGCAGTTTGGAAGAGTTGTACTACGTTTTGGAAGGCGATTATTTGCGTTATGACGTGAAACTGTTGGAGAATTTTGCGGCCGAATTTAACGCATTTATCAGAGAACTGCCCGAGCGAAAATCATCGGAGATTTATAAAAAAAGATTCGGAGCTTTGGTAAAAAATTTTCCGCATAAAGGGATTAAGCGGGTACTGAAAGGTATTTAAAAAACGGTTTAAAAGTTTAGGCGTTTAAGTGTTTAAGGCGCAGAAAACAATTAAACGCCTAAACGCCTAAACCCTTAAACAACCTCACAAATACAAATCCGTAATCACCAACACCCCAAAAACCAAACTCGCAATGCCGTTGGTCGTAAAAAAAGCGCGGTTTACCTTACTCAAATCCGTCGGCGTCACCAAAGTGTGCTGGTAAAAAAGCATGGCAATGAAAAAGCCCGTTGCCGCGTAATTTAACCAACCGAACTCGGGGTAGATTTGCGTCGCTGTCCAACTCGCCACAACAGCTAATACCGCACAAATCACGTGCAAAATCGAAGATAAACGCAGAGAGTTTTTCGCTCCCAATTTGACCGGCACCGAGTTCAATTCCAACGAACGGTCAAAACTTTCATCTTGTATTGCGTAAATAATGTCGAAGCCCGCCACCCACAACAGCACGACCCCGCTGTACAGCAAAGGCAAAATATCAAAACTGCCGCCCGCCGCCAAATACGCGCCCAAAGGTGCCAACGACAGCCCCAACCCCAACACAAAATGACATAAAAAAGTGAAACGTTTGGTGGCGGAATAGCCCAAAATAATCAGCAAAGCCACGGGCGAAAGGTAAAAACACAGCGGATTTATAAAGTAAGTCACGACGACAAATGCGAGACAGTTAATGATGATAAAAAACAAAGCCGAACGCTCGGAAATCACGCCCGCCGGTATTTCCCGCGTTGCCGTGCGCGGGTTTTTTTCGTCAATATCACGGTCGAGGTAGCGATTAAAAGCCATCGCCGCATTCCGGGCAAACACCATGCACAGCAGCACGAACACCAAAGTCTCCCACCGAAAACTAATCTGCGGCTGATGCACCGCCAAAAAGTAGCCGACCAAAGCAAAAGGCAGCGC
This sequence comes from Saprospiraceae bacterium, assembly GCA_020629965.1. Taxonomy (GTDB): domain Bacteria; phylum Bacteroidota; class Bacteroidia; order Chitinophagales; family Saprospiraceae; genus JAHDCG01. The sequence goes on from JAHDCG010000153.1 coordinate 11,629, forward strand.
AAATATGGTATGACTGAAAGTGACGAGAGCAAAATAATTTTTCATGTAGTCGATTAACTTGTAATGTTTTTTGCGGATTGAGACCGTTTAAATTTCAGCAACCTAAACACAAAAAAAGACGAATAGTTGGCTACACTATCGCCCGCCCGTGGTACTCACCCGCTCCCAAATACGCCGTCAATTCGGGTAAGACTCGGGGCGTAATTTTCCCCGCTGCAATAACCGTCAAACTCTCCCCGGCTGCTGTTTTCATTCGTGCCAAAATCTCCTTCCCCTCCATCGCCGTTGCCCGCCCGCCCGAAGATAAAATACTCGTCACGCCCGAAATATCTTTGAGCACTCTGACGGCAGCCTGAATATGCGGCGTCTCGTCAATGGCTTTATGAAATGTCACCCGCATCGGCTGCGCGGCGGCGGCGGCAAGCGCTGTTTTTTCGCGGTCGATGGTATGGTCTGCATTTAAAAATCCGAAAACGACTTCTTTGACGCCCATACTTTTAAAGCGTTCGATTTCATCGAGCATTTGCGCAAATTCGGCATCGCTGTACACAAAATTTCCGCCGCGCGGGCGCACCATCACTTTCAGCGGAATGTCCAAATCCTGCAACAATTTTTCCGCCAAAGCAAAATCGGGCGTGATGCCGCCGACGGATAAATCTCCGCATAACTCGATGCGCTGCGCACCCGCTGTTTGTGCCGCGAGAGACCCGTCGTAGGTTTCGGTACAGGCTTCTTTTAGGATGTGCATAGGTTGAGATTTTAGACGTTAGATTTTAGACTTTAAACTTCCCGCGCCTCTCTCCTCTCCCCTGACACCTCTCCCCTCATTCCTTACTCCTCCAAAACCTTATTCAAATCCCCCACATTCACTGCCACATCGCCTTCTAAAATGACCGTCAGACGAATGGCTTCCTGCGTAATATATACCTTGCTGACCGCCAAATCTTTCACCGAACCGTTGAGCGTCACACCGGGCGCGAGGACTTTTCCTTGGAGTTCATCGGCAATCTGCGCCTTCGTCATTTCCAAGTTATAACCTAACTGAAAGTCGATGTTTTCCTGCACCAGACTTTTAAATTTTCCTTTGAAAATCCACGCCAGAGAACCCAACAAAAAAGATTTGGAAGAAAAATCGAAATCTACGTCCTCCAGCTCGATGCGGTTGCGTTTTTCGCTGAACTCGGGTCTGCCTTTCAGGTAAATCTTACCGTTGTACGCGCCCGTAGTTTCCGTACCAATGACGAGTTTGTCGCCCTGCCCGTAAATCTCGATGTCTTGTATTGTAACTGTGCGACTGCCCTGCGAAAAAGATTGTCCTTTCAGACCCGTTAGCGCGATTTGTTCGGCTTCCTCAAAGGGGATTTCCGTCGTAATTTTCAAGCGAAATTCTTCATTTTCCAAGTCGTCGGAGAAGTTAAAGGCGGGTAATTCCGAAGCCAAGGGCGTCTCCGGTTGCGCCCCGATGCTGATTTGCGGACGCACCGCCACGAGGATATTGGTCTCCAAAGTGTCACCGTCGATTTTCAATCGCGTAAGCGATAAATTTTGCGGATTGGGCAGCAGCCATGTCCGATAATCGGGGCTGACCTCGACGGGTCGGTGCAGTTGCACCCAAGTGTCGTTCAGCGTCTTGGTGAGGTCGAGGTTCTTTTTTACCTGCTCGTCGATGGTGCGCGTCAGTTGATTTTCGGCGCGGCGCAGCACCAGGTTGGCAATACTTTCCACGGGGATATTGACAAAACCGACTTTTAGGCGCGGCTTGTCCGTCCAGCGATATTCGGTGACTTCGGTGCGCGTTTCGAGGGCCCAATTGCGCTTAATTTCGTAAGCCGTGCGAAAGACCAAAACGATGCTGCCGTTAGCGTAAGCGTTGGTGACGGCAAGGCTTTTGGTGATTTGCAAATTGACCGGCACGCGGTAAAAAATTTCGTCTTCGTGCAGTTCCAGTTCGATGTCGCCGCCCTTTGCCGCCGTGACCATCAGTCCGTCGTCGCTCATATCGTCGTCTTTGTAGAAGTCGCCGGTGAGTTGCGCATTGACTTGTTTTTGCAGTTCATTTTTGTCAATGCGCACGGGAATATTCAGCACCGAGGCTTCATTTTCGACGGGAATAACGTTGTATTTTTCCATAGGGCGCGCGGGTTCGTTGCTGCTGCCGCAGTCGGCGCAGAGGTGAATGAGGGAAAGAAAAAGGATGAAATATTTCAGCATAATCAGAGTCGCAAGATGCTGAATTGGGCGGGGAAATACGAATTTTCGGACGGGTTTATTTTTTTACAAAACCGGAAAAATTCTCCGAACCGTAGAGACGTTGCA
>JAHDCG010000273.1 GCA_020629965.1 Saprospiraceae bacterium
CCAACTGCCCAACTGCCCAACTGCCCAACCTCTCAACCCCCCAACCTCTCGACCTCCAAAACCTCCGCACTCCGCGTTTGTTTTTCCCACTCGATATACTTTTCCAAACCGTAATTATCCAGTCGATTGTGGTAGTAATACAGCAGTTTAAAACTCTCACTAATCAGCATTCCTTTTTTATTAAAAATCAAAGGTTTTTCCGCGTGATAGACGCCCAAGTCATCGACGCCGCAGCGGATGAGTTCTTCGCCCCTTTTGTCGATGACATTTTTCGACAGCTTAATCTTCCCCTTTTTATCCATTTCAAACAGCCGTTTTTGCAGGTCGTCCAGCACCTCCGACATCACGTCGAGCGGAAAGTGAATCCCCTCCGTCGGCAGCCGCAGAATGCCGTATAAATCGAGTTGCTTATTGAACCGCTGCAAAACTCTAAACGCCGCAAACGCCACCAAATGCGAGGCTAATACGATATTTTCTTTATGAAATCGCTCCACGATGCGGTCGCCGAGAATTTGCGTGTACTGAAATTCGCGCTGCGTATCCGTCGTGATTTCGCCGCCCGACATAAAGTATTCGCGCATCCGGACGGGATTGCCGAAGCGGTCGTAACTCACCCCGTCGGCATCCACGAAATTGCCGAGCACATCCATCGGTTTGCCGAAGGAGAGGGTGATGTCCGAGCTTTCGGAAAAGATTTTCCAGGCAAATTTTAAAATCGAGCGCAGACTGTAAAAATTGTCTTTTGAGTTGGAAAGGTACATTTCCTTGCCCGTGCGCTTGAGGTGTTGTTCTATCAAAAATTTGGCTTCCAAAGTCACATCGTAACCCAAAATCAGCGGAATGATAAATACCTTTTCGTCCTTGCCTTCCTGATAAATCGCCCGCTGCGCCTCCACCACCGAGCCGAGCAGCCCGAGTTTGAGTTTAGTTTCCAAATGCCCCGAGCGCGAGCGCGTACCGCCCGGAAAAAAGAGATTATTCGTGCCTTTTTGCACCGAAATTTTGCAGGCCGTTTTCAGTGTTTCCAGATAAATCGGGTTCTTCTTACGCCGATCTACGCGGTACAGCCCCAGCCGATTCATAAAGTAAGCCGTGTAGCCGGTGTTGTATAAATTCAGCCCCGCGCCGTAGGTAAACGAGGGCAAACCCATCACTTGATCCATCACGTAGCCGATGAGAATACTGTCGAGATTACTGAAATGCGTCGGCACGACCACCACCGTTCCTTTATCGAAAAGCTCGCGGATTTTTTCGATTTCGCCCTCTGCGCGCAGCCGTTCTTCCACGGGAGTTCTTTTGCCGAAAAGGCGACCGAGATTGCGCCCCGAGGCCGATTTCAGCAAGCGACTGAAAAATGCCGTCAAAAACTTACGGGCAAACATAAAGGTCTTGACCTTAAAAGTTCCCACGATTTCTTCCGAATAGCGGTGAATGATTTTGCGCAGCAACTGCTGATTATTTTCCCGCGCCGCGTCGTCTTCCGCATCCAGCGACCGCTTGACCAACTGCGATTTTATTTTCGCCCAAAATGCCGCGTCGCCCGGCGGGTCCACCTTCCACGGCTCTTCCTTCATGCGGATACGCTCCGTGTAAATCGTCGAGGCAATGACCTCTTCGATTTTATCGCCGTACTTTTTGACCAAACGGTCGTGCGTTGCCGTGTCGATTTCTTCGACAAAAGCTTCGCGGTTTCGGTGCTGCTTATAGATAGGCCAATCCTCGACGTCCGGCATAATGTGCGGATAGGATTTGCGTTTTTCTTCGCCGTTTAACTCTTCATGTTCTTCGTCTATCATATTGCTTGTCTGTTTGCGAAAGTCGGGTTTCAAATGAAATCGGAAAGGCAGGTAAAATTTGTTGCACCGCAAATGTACGGTTTTGTTTAGATGTTTAATCGACCGGCAGCCTTCGAATTCGGTTACAAATGTCGGACACTATTTTAGCTTAAATTGAGTGAAATTATTGAATTGCTCCGATGTCGGACACTTAAATTGCGGACAAAGCGGAAAAGGTTCTGTTCACCTTAGTTTTATAAATGAAAAGTGTCCGACACCTGTAACCCTAAATTTGGTCATAAATGTCGGACACTCACTTAGCTTAAATCGAGTGACACTATTGAAATTTCATTCCTCGATTAAGTTTAAGTGTCCGACATTCATCGACTGCCTAAACTCTCACGCTTTTAAACAAAATGAAAACC
>JAHDCG010000154.1 GCA_020629965.1 Saprospiraceae bacterium
CTCTCCTCTCTCCTCTCTCCTCTCTCCTCTCTCCTCTCTCCTCTCTCCTCTAAAACGAAGCAACATTTTCCGTGTTCAAACTAAAAGGTCAAATTACAAATTTTAACATTTATTCCGCAGAAATTCAGAGCACCGAAAAGCCGTGCACTTCCCCCCAACCACCCAACTCCCCAACCCCCAAACTTTTCCAACCTTTTTTCCCTACTTTTGTGACTCTTCGCCGACAGGCACTAACTATCAACAAAGCAAAAAACATGGCAGACAACAACACAGAAATCATCAGAAACAAAGAATTGAGCATTTGGGAGGCATTGATACCGATAGTGGTTCTGATTGCTTTGTTGGCGTACAACGTACTTTTCATCTACGGCGACGATGCTTTGAGCGGCTCGAATCAATTCATTTTGTTGCTCGGCGCGGCGACCGCAGCGGTGGTCGGTCACTTCAACGGCGTACCTTATCGCCGTATGATGGACGAAATCGGCAATAATTTTCGCACGACGGCGGGGGCGATTTTGATTTTGCTTTTTGTCGGTGCGCTGTCAGGCACTTGGCTCATCAGCGGGGTGATTCCTTCCATGATTTACTACGGTTTGCAGATCTTAAATCCGGCAATTTTTCTGCCGGCCACGGTGGTGATTTGTGCGGTTATTTCCATAGCGACGGGCAGTTCGTGGACGACCTCGGCGACGGTGGGTATTGCGCTCATCGGCATCGGCGAGGCACTCGGTTTTAATCTCGGTATGGTCGCGGGTGCGGTGCTGTCGGGTGCTTATTTCGGGGATAAAATGTCGCCGCTCTCTGATACGACTAACCTCGCGCCGGCAATGGCGGGCACGGATTTGTTTACGCACATTCGTTACATGGCTTATACTACGGTGCCGACGGTTCTGGTGACTTTGGTTATTTTTATCATCTTGGGCTTAACTCAATCGCCGACGGGCGACACCGATACGGCGGAAATGTTGGCGGCGATAGATGCTTCTTTTAATATCACGCCGTGGTTATTTTTAGTACCGGCGGTGGTGATTGGTTTGATTGTCAGAAAGACGCGTCCGTTGATTGCCTTGTTGGTCGGTACGTTATTAGGCGGCGTGTTTGCGATTATTTTTCAGCCGGAAATCGTAGCGCAGGTCGCGGGTGTGGAGACTTTGGGTTTTAACGATGCTTATAAAGGTGTGATGAACGCGATGACGGTTTCGACTTCGGTGGCGACGGAAAACGCGGAACTGAACGACCTTTTTTCTTCGGGCGGCATGAACGGCATGTTGGGTACGATTTGGCTCATCATGTGCGCGATGGCATTCGGCGGCATCATGGATGCTATCGGAGCTTTGGCGCGTATCAGTCAGGCTTTGTTGAGTGTAACGGACTCGGTTTTCGGCGTATTTGCGAGTACGGTGGCGAGTTGTTTGGCGTTAAATGTGACGGCTTCCGACCAATATTTAGCGATTGTGGTGCCGGGTAAAATGTTTGCGAAAGCATACAAGGAAAAAGGTTTGGCACCCGAAAATCTGAGTCGTACTCTGGAAGACTCGGGTACGGTAACGTCGGTTTTGGTGCCGTGGAATACCTGCGGAGCCTATCAGGCGGGCGTGTTGGGTGTTTCGACTTTGGACTATGCTTTTTATGCTTTTTTCAACTGGCTGAGTCCGTTTATGACTTTGCTTTTTGCGGCGTTTCGGATTAAAATAAGGATGATTGCTACGGGGAAAACGGCGGAGGAGATTATTGCGGCTAAATAGGAGGTTGATAGATATGCGGATGAGGCGGACAAAGCGGATTTAAACGGATTTCTTCTGTTCGGCTCTTGCTGTTTTGACTTGATGGATATGCGGACAATGCGGAGGAGGCGGATCCAGGCGGATTTTTTCTGTGCGTCTCTGAAAAGGTACGGGGTACTTTTGCTTGTCAAGAGTCCGGGAACTGTCGTTTCTTCCGGTGTTTGCAAAATTAAGTACCCCGTACCTGCTTTCCGCATGACAGTTAATTTTCAACAGCAACAAAACATTTAACGGGGCGAAAAGGCAACTTTCGCCCCGTTTTTTCTGTATTGGTAAGAGTAACTCCCCAACCTCACAACTTCTCAACCTCCAAACCCCCTCAACCTCCGCAACATGAACAACACCTTTCTCGAAAAATTATACCAAAGCCACTGGCAGTCGCGCGACATCCCCTCCCCCGACCGTGTGCGTGAGGTACTGGACGGTCTGCTGGAGTTGCTTTTTCCGGAGCTGGCGGAGCGCAAGTTTACTTCCTATCGCGAGTTTGAAAATCACTTCAATACCATAAGTTTGAAGCTCAATAAGATTTTGGATTTGGTGAAAGAGGAACTGCCCCTGACGCCGAGTATTATCGAAAACAAATTTAAGGAGCAACTGCCGCGCGTGCATGAACTGCTGCTGAAAGACGCGGCGGCTATCTCGGCGGGCGACCCGGCGGCGCGCGATACGCGGGAGGTAGTGCGCACTTATCCCGGTTTTTATGCGGTGGCAATACACCGCTTGGCGCACGAGTTTCATAAGTTGGAAGTGCCTTTGATACCGCGCATTCTTTCCGAATTTGCACACACACAGACGGGCATCGACATTCACCCGGGCGCACAAATCGGCGAAAATTTTTGCATCGACCACGGCACGGGCATCGTCATCGGCGGTACTTCTCACATCGGTAATAACGTAAAAATCTATCAGGGCGTCACCCTCGGCGCGTTGAGTGTGCGTAAAGAATTGGCGGAAATTAAACGACATCCGACCATTGAGGACGACGTGGTGATTTACGCCGGCGCGACAATTTTAGGCGGCAATACGACCATCGGCAAAGGCAGCATTATCGGCGGTAATGTGTGGCTGCCGAAGAGTGTGCCGCCCGGCTCGCGGGTCTATTATCGAGCGAATGTGCGCCACAGCATGGAAGAGGCCGGCGGCGAAATTTCTATCGAGAGCGGCACCTGATTAACGTAGAAAAGGGGCATTTTCACTAAGAAAATGCCCCTTTTTAATTTTTAGATTATCGCTCCGAGAGAGAGAGACGCGTTGTCCCGTGTCTGTACAAATACGGCTTTCAGTTTTAAATGACAATTCAAACAATCATCAAACTATTCAAACCAAAACCGGCTTTCGCATTTACCACTGCTCCCCAACCTCTCAACCTCCTAACTCTTAACGACTTCGGTCTATCGCATCTGTACAAATAGGCTTTCGGTTTTAAATGACGACTCAAACAATTCAAACCATCATCAAACTATTCAAACCAAAATCTCTAACTCTTAAACACCTCGATTTCCCGCGTCTCCACCACCAAATCCGTAAACTTTCCTTTAAAACGGGTCGCTTTGACAATGTGGTTATCAATCCAGTGGTAGTTGCCGCCGCGCGGTTTATTCATCAGCAGACCGTGGTATTTGAAGTTATGTTTTTTCAGCCAGGTTTCCGTCACGTCGCGGTGTTCTTCGGTGCGTGAGGTAAAAAACGTGATAATGTGACCCTCGTCGTACCATTTATTTACAATCTTCAACGCATCCGGGTAAGGCAGGCAAGTCACCATGCGCTCCGGCTCTTCGTTGGGTACGTCATCGGTGACGGTGCCGTCGATGTCCACCAAAAAGTTTTTGGTTTCTTCGTTGAGAACCGGGCTGATGGTTTCGCCCTTTTCGTTGTACGTTTGTTGTAATTCTTTACTGCTTTGACTCATGACTTTATGTTTTACATTCCTAAAACAGAAATGTATAGTTTTCGGATAATCAGCACTTTGCTTTATTTTTCCTTTTTCAAGGCGCAAAAGTAATTGAAATAAGGCAAAAAGGCTACCAAAAGCACGGCACCCGCTCGCATTTACAATTATCCTAACGTTTGCAACCGTTTTTGGTTATGATTTCGCGGGTAAAAGAACGCACTTTAGGACTTATCCGAAAATCGAATTCGCCGCCTTTTTACGATTTGAGAAGCCGAAAAAGGAGAAATAATCAAATTTATCCGTCTCTTTCCCAAAAAATAATTCTTAAAAAACAACATCCCGATACCTTAAAGGTTATTATATTTACACCGACATTAAATACCGTCGTAAATATTTTGATTCCATGAAAATAGAGGAAGCTATTCAGCAAAAAAAATTTGTCAATCCGCATCATAAAATGACCTTAAACATCCTGTACACCGCAGGTCAGATTTTGAGCAGAAATACCCGTATTCTCCGCCCGTTCAACATCTCGCAGCAGCAGTTTAACATCCTGCGCATTTTACGCGGTATGCACCCCGAGCCGGCAACCGTTAAGTTGTTGACCGAGCGCATGTTAGACCAAATGTCAAACGCCTCGCGCCTCGTCGAAAAACTGAAACAAAAAGGACTCGTCAAGCGTACGACCTGCGAAAACGACCGCCGTCGGGTCGATATTTCCATTACCGAAGCCGGTCTGCAATTACTCGCCGAAGCCTCCGAAAAATTGGAAAGTGATATGGAATATATGAACGCCAATCTGACGCCCGAAGAAGCTTTGCAACTCAGCGATTTATTGGATAAAGCCCGCACGAAAAAGTCGGAAGAAAAGGAAACGGAGAAGCATTCGGAAGCGACGGAAAGCAACTGATTTCCGAAAAACAATTTTGCTGAAAAGTAAACCGCTTAGGTGTATGACACTTGACTCAGGTAAACGGCGAGAGAGTTAGGTTTTTATTGAAATTTTGTGAATAAAAAATGTCTGACACCGATGTTGGTTAAATACGGGTGCCGCACACTTTATCATCGCTCCATTCCTTTATTTTACTCGTAACATTTCCGCTTTTTCGGGTATCAGCCTCAAACACCTAAGGAACGCGAAAAGTTAAAATCGCTTTTTTTTGAAAAATTTGATGTATATACAACTAATGTTGAAACAATATAAATTTTCGCGCGTTTGTTGTTTGTCTTTGCGCAGCGCAGGACACGAAAAAAAAATTATCTCTGCAAAGGAGATTTCATTTTAAACAACAAAAACAAATTATCATGCAATCATTCAAATTACTCTTGGCAGTACTCGTTTTAAGCGTAGGCTTTTCCGCTTTCACCGCCGGCATCATCGAAACCGCAAAGGTCGATACGGCAGCAAGTGAAATCACTTGGAAAGGTTATAAAGTAACGGGCGAACACGCCGGTACCATTAAAATCAAGGAAGGCAAATTGGACTACGAAGCGGGCATTCTGCAAGGCGGCTCCTTCACCATCGACATGAACAGTATCACCTGTACCGACCTCGAAGGCGAGTACAAAGGTCAGCTCGAAGGTCACCTGAAAAGCCCCGATTTTTTCGGCGTCGAGAAGTACCCGACCGCAAAACTCAACATCACCGATGTAGCCGCTAACGGCGTAAACCGCTACAAAGTGACCGCCGACCTGACAATTAAAGAGACGACCAAACCCGTAAAATTCATCGTCAACACCACCGAAGAAAACGGTAAAATCGTTGCCGTCTCCGACATTCAAATCGACCGCACGGAGTACGATGTGCGCTACGGCAGCGGCAGCTTTTTCGACAGCTTAGGCGACAAAACGATTTACGACGAGTTTGATTTGTCGGTGAAATTGGTGGCGAATAAGTAGAAAAACCCATATTTTCATTATCGAAAATCGTGTAAAAGAGGTTGTTCCGAGAGGGGCAATCTCTTTTTTTTCGTCTGCATCTATCTATTAGTATTCCAATAAAAAAGAAATTTAAAGAAATTGTGTTAAAAATAAAAACCTTACTGAACATCCGGCATTTTACTTAGTTTGACCTATACAAGGAACGCGAAACAAATAGACTTTTTCGCCTCCCTTTTTATCTCCGTCGCAATATTCTCCGAACAATAAACACTTTTATTTTTCTTTTTACTCCGCGATTGCTTTGTGCAGTCACGGAATAACTTTGCAATGCCTTTATTCACCATATCATCTCTAAACGACTTAAAATATGAACATCACCATCATCGGAAATTACCCTCCGCGTTCCTGCGGCATCAGCACTTTTACCGAGAATTTGGTCCGTGCTTTACAAGCTAATTTTACAAAAAATGACAATGACCGCTTGGAGGTTATCGCTATGAACGACCCCGATGCGGAATACCCTTACCCCGCAGTCGTGACGGGTACGATACCGCAAAATGACATCGAAGCCTACCGCGCGACGGCGCGTCGCATTAACGCTTCCGACACCGATGTCGTCATTTTGCAACACGAATACGGTATTTTCGGCGGCGAGCGCGGCACGCACATTTTGGAATTGGTAAAGTTGTTGAAAAAGCCGCTGACCGTGACTTTTCACACGGTGCTCGACAAGCCCGATTTTTTGCAAAAACAAATCATGCAGGATATTTGCGAAAAAGCACAAAAAGCCGTGGTCATGTCGGAAAAAGCCGTAGAGTTTCTGCAAAAAATTTATAAAGTACCCGCCGCTAAGATTGTAGAAATCGAACACGGCGTGCCGGACTGCGTCACCGACTCGCGCGAAAAATTGCGGGAAAAATTCGGTTTCGGTGACAAGAAAATCATGATGACCTTCGGGCTGCTGGGGCGCGGCAAAGGTATTCAGACGGGCGTAAAAGCCCTGGTCGAAATCGCCAAAACCCACCCGAACATCGAATATTGGGTACTCGGAAAAACGCACCCGCACGTCATCAAACACGAAGGCGAAGCCTACCGCGATGAACTGACCGCCATCGCGAAAGCCGGCGGCGTAGCCGACAAACTCAAATACGTCAACGAATTTATCGACGAGAATCTGCTGTGTGACTACCTGCGCGCGGCAGATATTTATGTGCTGCCCTACCCCAACGAGGCACAAATTACGAGCGGTACTTTGTCTTATGCGGTCGGTGCGGGCGCGGCGGTGGTATCGACCCCGTTTTGGCACGCCACGGAACTGCTGGCAAAAGGACGCGGTCGCTTTTTTGATTTCAGTAATCCGACCGACCTCGCGGCACAAGTCAACGACCTCTTAAACAATCCGCAGGAATTACATAAACTGCGCTACAATGCTTGCGAGTACGGTGCGACTTTGAGTTGGAAAAAGAAAGGCGCAGACTACCTCGAAACTTTTCGGGAAGCCATTGACAATTTTTCCGCGGAAGAAGAAGAAACCGAAAAACAAACAGACATGAAACTCCCCGCTTTAAATTCGCGTCATTTGCGCCTTCTGACCGACAAGACCGGTATTATCCAACATGCAAAATACGGTTTTCCTAATTTTGAGGAAGGCTACTGCACCGATGACAACGGACGTGCACTGATTGCCGTTTCGGCTTTTTACGAAGAAAACCAAGACCCGAAATATTTGGAATTGCTGTCGATTTACATGGCGTATTTGCACTACATGCAGCGCGATGACGGAAAATTCCGCAATTTCCTGAGTTTCGACCGTCGCTTTTTGGATGAAGAAGGCTCACAGGATTCTTTCGCCCGGGCGGTGTGGGGGCTGGGCAATTTACAAGTCAAAGATGTACCCGCCGGCTATCGTCATGCGGCACAGGAAATGTTTGACAAAGCATTTTCAACTTTCGATAAAGTGCATCATTTGCGTGCCGTAGCTTATCTGATTTTGGGTTCGGCGGATTATTTAGTCGCGCACCCGGATGCAAAAGACAAGCGTGAAAAAATCAAAAGCATGGCGGATATGCTGTGCAAAAACTTCGACAAACACAGCACGGAAGCGGATTGGCAGTGGTTTGACAGTCATTTGACTTATGCCAATGCCTTGCTGCCGGCTTCACTTTTCGCTGCGTCTCGTTTGTTTGATAAGGACGAGAAATATTTAAAAACGGCGAAAAAAGCTATGTCTTTTTTGGAAGAGGTTACTTTGTCCGGCGGGCATTTTACTCCCGTCGGTTGCCACGGCTTTTATACCAAAGGCGATGAATGCCCGCGTTTTGACCAGCAGCCGATTGACGCCACGAAGTCTGTCATCATGTACTTACACGCTTACGAAGCTACGCAAAATGCGGCTTATTTGGATAAGGCAAAACTGTGTTTCGAGTGGTTTACGGGCAAAAACGACCTCGGTCTTTCGTTGTACAACGAGCGCAACGGCGGTTGTTACGACGGCCTGACGGCACACGGTGTCAACCAAAATCAGGGCGCGGAAAGCACCTTAGCTTTTTGGATAGCCCGCGCTGCCATCAAAAACTACAATGAAGATTTTTCCGAAACCAAAAAGCGGAATGAGTCCGGCAATACACCTTCGACTATTCCCGTCGGTTTGTTGAAAAACAAGAAAAAGAAATCGCCCGCAGCTAAAAAGCCCGAACCGATGATGCAGGTGCATAAAAAACCGGCAAAAACCTACCCGACGGTTGCGCCCGTTTATCAAAAAACGCACTTGAGTTTTTCTTTTTATCGAAAAGATTAGCAAATTTATCAAACAAGAAGTCCCCGTCGTTCGATTTATCAAAAGTCGAGCGGCGGGGATTTTTTATTGCATTTAAAGTAAAAAGCAGCCGTAGTCTGCGTCACAAATAAACAAATAACCAAATCAGCAAATAAACAACACATGAAAATAGCCATCCTCGCCCCCGTTGCCTGGCGCACTCCGCCCCGCAAGTACGGTCCTTGGGAGCAAATCGCCTCCAACATTACCGAAGGCATGGTCAAAAAAGGCTTGGACGTCACCCTTTTTGCCACGCAGGATTCGATTACGGCGGGCACTTTGGATGCCGTCGTTGAAAAATCCTGGGAAGAAGATAAAGACGCCGACCCGAAAATTTTGGAATACCGTCACATCAGTCACGTCATGGAGCAGGCGCACAAATTTGACCTGATTCACAACCAATTCGACTTTATGCCGCTCGGTTATTCGCGCCTGATTAAAACGCCGATGGTAACGACGGTACACGGTTTTTCCTCGCCGAAAATATTGCCGATTTACCAAAAATACAACACAAATACCGACTACGTTTCCATCAGCAACTCCAACCGACATCCGACTTTGGACTACATCGCTACGGTTTATAACGGCATCGACGTCAGCCAATTTACTTTCAACAACACGCCCGAAGACTACCTGCTTTTTTTCGGCAGAATACACCGGGACAAAGGCTGCGCGGAGGCAATTGAAATTGCGAAGCAAAGCAAACGCAAATTGATTATCGCCGGCTTGATACAAGACGAAAATTATTACCGAGAAAAAGTAGAACCGCAGATTGACGGCGAGCAAATTCGCTACGTCGGCAACGCCGCACCCGCCGAGCGCGACACACTTTTAGGCAACGCGGCGGCACTGTTGCACCCGATAAATTTTGACGAACCGTTCGGCCTCAGCGTAGCGGAAGCGATGCTGTGCGGCACGCCGGTCATCGCCTTCAATCGCGGCTCGATGCCGGAGTTAATCGCGGACGAGCAAACGGGATTTTTGGTTGAAAATGTAGCGGAAGCGGCGGAAAGAGTCGAAGACATCACGGATTTAGACCGTGCGTTTTGTCGCTCGCACGCAGAGGGAAAGTTTAGCTTGGACCGGATGACGGAGGGGTATTTTTCGGTTTACGAGGAGATTTTAAGTCGGTAAATCACGCGGCTTGCGTATTAATAGAGACATCGATTTCAAAATCAACTAAAATTTCTTTCAGCTCTTTCAAAAAGCGATTTTTTATAGGGTCTTTTTTACTCAAAAGGTGACTTTCCTGAGAGATAAATGAGTCACCCTGTGAGTAAGCACAAACTTAATTCGGTATAATGTAATACAGTGAACGAAGAATCGAAATAAAAAATCCAAAAATCCCGTCAATCCTGTCCAAAGACATTTTCCTCACCCCTCCGCAAAATCGCTTTTCAACTTCTCCAACAGTTCCTCTAAATTTACCGTCGCAAAAGTCGAAGCGTAATCCGACATCGCGTAAGGCAAAATCAACTCGCCGTTATTGATGATGCTGCCGCAGGAATAGACCACATTCGGCACGTAACCCTCACGCTCGTGCTCGTCGGGGACTAAGAGCGGCTCACGCAGGCGACCGATGATTTTGGTCGGGTCGTCGAGGTCGAGCAGCAACGCACCGAGGCAATAGCGGCGCATCGGACCTACGCCGTGCGTGATGAGCAGCCAGCCTTCTTCGGTTTCGAGGGGGCTGCCGCAGTTACCGAGTTGCACTATTTCCCACGGAAATTTAGGTTCGTTGAGCAGTTGCGGCTCGCCCCAAATCGTGAGGCTGTCGGACTTCATTATGTAATTATTCACGCCGTCGATGCGGGCGAGCATGACGTATTTTCCGTTGACTTTACGCGGAAAAAGGGCGAGATTTTTGTTTTGCGCGCCGGCACCGTAGAGCGGTTTGATGCGAAAATCGAAGAAATTTTGGGTTTCGATGAGTTTGGGTAAAATCGCTTTTCCGTCGTAGGCGGTGTAGGTTGCGTAATAGACCGTGCTGTCGTCTTCTTTCACAAATCGCACAAAGCGGGCATCTTCTATTCCTTTATTTTCCCAGTGACTGACGGGAAAAATAATGCGCTCGCTGATGTCGGTGTCGTCGGAAAAGTGAATGGTGTAATGCGAGTCGGCAAGCCACAAAATTTCTTGAATTTCACTGCGGTTCTCGTTCGCGGTTTCCACTTCGTCGATGGTATTTTGTACGGCACTGCGCAATTCCTGATAGTTAAACTCGGGACGCAGTTTCTCCAGAATCATCGGCGTAAACTGTTGCACGGAGCGCATTTCAGCCATTTTTTGCGCAAATTTTTCTTTGTTGTAGCTGTGATTTTGAATGATTTCCGCCGAGCCGAGTCGATTACCGACCGGCTCTAAGGTGATGTTATTTTCGGCGTCGATGACCACATTTCTGAACTCAATCGAAGAAATATGTCCCTCGCCCGTCGCGCGCAAACTGACCACGGCACGCAGTTCGCCCGCCGCCAGATTTTCCTGGTCATCGGAGACAATTAAAGACGGGTTAAAAAATGCCGCCGCCTCGATGGAATACTCGTGCGTAAAACAAGCCCCGATGTAGATTTTTCGGCGTTCGTCGATGTCGTCTCTTTGTTCTGCCGAAAATTGTAAAATATTCATAACACGCTGAAAATGCAGGTCGAATATCTGCGAAATATTACGGTGTCTTTGGTTAAATTCACGCAGCGTTTCCTTGACCTTGCCTTCTACGTCCGCGTCCGACATGTCGATTATTTTTTGGACTAAAACGCGGGCGCGCTCTTCTCCGTTGAAGAAAAAACGGGCGATGACGCGGGATTTATCGGCATAGATAATTAAGTCCTTGCGGGTTACTTTAAGACGCATAGAGGTGTGTTGTAGATTTGAAATGACTGTTCTATGGGGTGAAACAAACGACTGTTGCGAAGGTTAGAAAGAGCAAACAAAAAAATCCGAGTCACACAGAGGCAACTCGGATTAAATTGGGTATTCAATGTGAATATTTTACGGGATGAAGAGCAGTCTCGTCGTCGATTCAACGATTCAACATTTCAACATCCTAAGCGACCGCTTTCGTTATTTTCATCTTAGCGTGACGGCGCGTGTCTTCCATATAAGAAGCCGCTCCGGTGTCGATAATCAAATCGTACATCAGGTCTTTGGCGCGGAAAAGTTGTGCTTTTACGGTACCTAAAGGGATACTGAGTTTATCCGCGATTTCGTCGTAAGCCAACTCTTTAAAGTAGCGTAACTCAATCATGCGGCGGTATTTTACGTCCAGTTTATCGACCACCAAACGCACCAGCTCCTGCCGCTGCTCGCGTACCATGCGCTCCTCGGGGTTCAGCATTTCGGCTTTCAGATTGTTGGAAAAATCGCACTCGCTGCCCTTTTCCACCGGCTCGTCGATAGAGAGAGTTTGGATGCGCTTTTTGCGAATAAAATCGATGCAATTATTCTTGGCGATGCGGTGCAACCAAGTGCTGAAAGCGTGGTGCGGCACGTAGGTCGGCAGCTTGTGAAAGGCTTTGCTGAAAGCCTCGGAGGTCAAATCTTCCGCATCCAGATTGTTATTGACCATGCTGTACATCTTGCAATAAACCGAGTGCCGGTAGCGATTGAGCAATTTTTCAAAAGACTGCTGACAGCCTCCTTTGGCAGCCTCGACCAGCTTGAGGTCGGCGGCGGCGCGGGCGGAGAGTTTGCGCGGCTTAATTTCCGGCGATGCCGTTGCGGGCGGGTTGTTGTCCGTGTCGCGGTCGCCCGTGCCGGTAGTGTCGCCGGTTGTTACCGTAAAATTCTCTGCGGTCGCATTTTGCGATGAAAAAGACTCTTGGGTGCTCGGAGAAATCCGAAAATCAGTGATGAAATTCTCGGGCGCACGTACTTGTGTCTGCCCGATGACGGGAAAAGTTTGAATTACTTCCATGTGTTGTTAGTGTTCATGAGAGCCGGCGCGAAAAACAGGTAAAACAGCAGATAAGCCAAATCCAAAACGGGGACGAAAACCCACATTTCGGGGTCTTGCAACCGTTTTACGATGCGACGAAACTGCCATAAAACCACTAACATGCGCACGGCAAATAGTGTGAAAAATATGGTTATGTCGTTGTAGTATAACAGGGTGAAACCGACTGTGTAGTGTAAAAAATGACTGCCGGAATAAGCCCCGAGCAATATTTTATGCCGCAGCCGATAACGCGTCGCCGTCGAGAGGTGACGCTTTTTTTGGCGAAAATAAGCCCGCCAAGTCGTTTTCGGCTCCGAATACATAAAGGACTCGGGGTGCAGGATGACTGCGGTATTTTCCTTTTCGGCCACGGCGTTGATAAATAAATCATCGTCGCCCGAGGCCAAATCCTTGTGCCGGTCGAAGCCGCCGGCGCGGGTGTACAATTCTTTTTTGTAAATCAAATTGCGCCCGACGCCCATGTAGGGCTGCCCCGCCAAGGCTAAGGATAAATACTGAATCGCCGTCCAAACCGCTTCGTAGCGAATAAAAAGGTTCAAAAATCCGGGTCGCCGCTCGTAGGGCGAGTAGCCCAAGCCGATTGCGCGACCGTTCAAACCTGCTTTCATGCGCTTCGCCCAGTTTTCGGAGGCGGGTACACAGTCTGCATCCGTCAGTAAGAGAATTTCTCGGTCGGCGGTTTCAATTCCGACGGAGAGTGCATATTTCTTTCCGATATGCAAAGATTTCACATAAGTTAAATTCTTAATAGCAAAGGTAGGATAAATATTTTGAAACTCATTTAAAATATATAAACTTTTATCATACGAATTATCATTGACTACCAATAAGTTAGTTGAACGGTCGGTTTGATTGAGAATACGGGGCAATTTCTCAAATAAATTTTTCGCTTCATTTTGCGCACAGATAATAATCGTGACAGGGTAATCGGAAAATTGCCCAAATTGCTTCTCTTCTTCGCCGGTATCGTAGGCGGCGAGTTTTTGGAAAAGAAAAAGCCAGTAGAGGAGCTGGAGGAGAGTGGCGAAGACAAAGGTGAGGAGAAGGAAGGTGTGCATTTTTTATTTCTTCTGCGATGCGGGCATGCTTTGTTTCAAAAAAGTAAAGATAGAAAGTTTAATCCGAGCGCAATTCAACTATTCGGTTTGCCGCGACTTTTAATACAACAAACCGCATTCCTTATCATTCATCACTCATAATTCATCGACCATGACTCAAAAAGAACTCGAAACTTTGTACTATGAAAGCTGCCGCGTGGTTACGCGCGCGGGTAAATTTCTTCTACAGGAATTCGGAAAAGTCAACGAAGCACAAATCGAGACAAAAAGTCTGAACAGTCTCGTGAGTTATGCGGATAAAGAAGCCGAAAAAATGCTGGTCGAAGGCTTAGCAAAATGTCTGCCCGGCTCGGTTTTTTTGACGGAAGAAAAAACGGTGGAACAAGAGTCCGGCGACTACCAATGGATTATCGACCCGCTGGACGGTACGACCAATTTTCTGCACCGCATCCCGATTTTTGCGGTGAGCGTCGGGCTGCGCCACAAGGACGAAATCATCCTCGG
>JAHDCG010000274.1 GCA_020629965.1 Saprospiraceae bacterium
ATGACAAAACCCGTTTGCGCATCCGATTTCCCTTCATAAACCAACCGCCCGAAAGCATCGAAAATGCGTACTTCTGCGGCGTTAAATGAATTTTCCGACAGCGACCGAATGTGTAAAACACCGCGCGTCGGGTTCGGATAAACCGCCCAATCCTGCCCTGCTTTTTCTATACTTTTTACGGCGGAATAAGAAATACTTCCGTCGCGCTCCGTCATTTTGAGGCGGTAATAATTTGTGCCGTTTTGCAATGCGTCTGCGTATTGATAAAAATGCGCGGCGTTTATTTCCAAATCCGCTAAATCAATGAAAGTACGCGCATCCGGGCTTTTTTGCAGCGTAAAATAATCTGCCGCGTCCGTTTGTGCCGCCGTTTCCCACGTCAGCACGGCATTATCTTTCACCCGTTCCGCATCGAAATACAGGAGGTCGATAGCCAAAGGAGCCAAGGGATATGTCACCTGTAAATCCATGATAATCGGCAGGTGATCCGACATATTTCGCAGCGCAAAAAGGACGTCGCGCGGCACGGTCGTCGTGTTTGACGGGTCGGTAATCGCGTCGTTAAATAAGTTACCGTCGTTACCGAGTGCAGCGTAAGACCCGGGAACAAAAGCCACATTTTGTGTGCCGCTCATCACCGGATTACTCGCCAGCAGAAAGTCAAAACGGCTGTCCATGCCGCCCGTCGCACCGCAGTCCAAAGGCGGCAAGCCGGAGTTGCGCGTCGATTGCGTGTGTACATCCTGAAAAGCCGCGTTGTCATTCCAACTGCCCGGTCTGCCCGCCGGGTCGTTGAAGGGGCGCGTGCCCGACAGCAGGGTTTGATAGCCCGGTTCCGTGCTCGTGTAAAAGTTAAAATCGCCGCCGACCACGGCATTGCGCTCGCTACTTTTGGCGGCAATGTGATTTTGTAAAGCCGTGCATTGCGTCGCGCGACTGCTTTCATCGCTCGCCCCGCTGCCCGCCTTAAAGTGCGCCGCGTAGAAGTCGATGAAAGTCGTGTCTTCGGTAATCGCCAAATTCGGGTCGTTGAGAAAGACCGTGTACTCGCCGATGTCGCGCACGTTGGTCGCCACCTCGTCCTGCGCACAGAGCGTCATTTTATTCGTATTGTAGAAAAAAGCATTGTTGAGTGCCGTGCCGCCGGGTGATTGATTGAGTACGAAATTCGCCCGCGCATAATGACTGATACCGTTGACATTCAACGCATCAGACAAAATCAAATCCGCGCCCGCTTCCGTCTGCAACTCGCAGACCATCAGCACATCGGGCTGCACGTACTCCATGACCGTGCGCAGCGTATCCCAACGCGCCGGCACCACCGTATTATCCGTACCGCAGTCGTCGCGTCCGTTGGGGAAGTTGAGCAGATTGTAAGCCACCACCGTCAGATTTTCCGTCGCGTTGCATTGCTCCGCAATCGTCAGCGTCGGTGAGTTGCCCAACAGACCGCCGCCGCTCGCCGACAGCATATAATTACCCGCCGCGTTAATCTGCAAATCGGTAAACTGCGCACAGCCGCCCGTCGTCGCCTGCGTCACGGTGCCGCTCAGTCCGCTGCCGCTCACGGTAATATTTCCGCTAAAGCCCGTCGCCGTATTTTCGCCCGCATCCGTCGCGCAGACCGTCACCGAAAACGGGGTATTCCGCTGCAAACAACCCGCCTGCACCTCACTAAACGTCAACTGCGTCGGCGCAACCGTACACGTCCCCGAGCTGACACACACATCATCAAAATAAAACGAGCCGCCCACCCTGCGCGACTGATGAAACCGAATCAGCACCCCCTCAAAAGGTGCCGGGTACGACTCCTCCGGCAAATCAACGCACGTTTGCGCATAAGCCGTCGGACTCCCGCTGCCCGTCAGCGCAACGGTCTGCGCCGTCGTCCAAGTCGCCCCGCCGTCGGCACTCCAATCGATGTCCACATCATAATCCGAACTGCCGCCTGAAGCCCGCCACCAAAAACAGACCTCCCCGGGGCAGGTCAGCGGCTCGACTATCCATTGGTCGCCGAGAGTATTCAAACCCGCAAAGCGCGAACCGGAATAGCTGTTGCTGCTCCCCGAGCCGACGTAGGAGTTAATCCGCTGCCACCCGGTCGGCGGGTTGGCGTTGGTGGCGGTTTCCCAATCTTCGAAGTCGAGATTGCAGGATTGGGCGGGGAGGGTTTGGGTTGCTGTTGTGAGTAGCA
>JAHDCG010000155.1 GCA_020629965.1 Saprospiraceae bacterium
CAACTTTTTCTCCCTACCTTTGCCCCCCACCAAAAAATAAAAAAAACCAAACCCACCACCACCGGTTATTATAACCGACACCAACCTTTGAAGAACTGTCTTCCTCAAAGCTTTTTTAGTGAGATATTAGACATTAGATGTTAGACGTTAGACTGCCGCACGAGCAATCTAACGTCTAATATCTAACGTCTAAAGTCTTAAAAAAACAGACAGCAATGACAAAATCGCTTTACGATGTAATTAAAGAGCGCATCCTCGTACTCGACGGCGCTATGGGTTCCATGATTCAAGAGTACAAACTCACCGAACAGGATTTTCGCGGCGAGCGTTTCGCCGACTTTCACAAAGATATTCAGGGTAATAACGATATGCTGGTGCTGACGCGCCCGGATGTCGTCAAAGCCATTCACGAAGCCTACCTTAAGGCGGGCGCGGACATCATCGAGACCAATACTTTCGGGGCGACGACTATTGCGCAGGAGGACTACGACATGGGCGAATATGCCTACGAAATGAACCTCGAATGTGCGCGGGCAGCAAAGGAAATGTGCGAAAAATACACGGCGCTCGACCCCGATAAACCGCGCTTTGTGGCGGGGGCAATCGGACCGACCAACCGCACACTTTCCATTTCGCCGGATGTGAATAATCCGGGTTTTCGGGCAGTGACTTTCGATGAATTGGAGGCGGCTTACTACGAACAGGCGACGGGCCTGCTCGACGGCGGCGTGGACTTGCTGCTCATCGAAACCATTTTCGATACGCTGAATGCCAAGGCGGCGATTTTTGCCGTGGAGCGGCTGTTTGAAGAGCGCGGCGTACGGCTGCCGATCATGATTTCGGGCACGATTACGGATGCCTCGGGGCGTACCCTTTCGGGGCAAACGGCGGAGGCTTTTTGGATTTCCGTGAAGCACGCCAAGCCGTTTTGCATCGGACTGAATTGTGCCCTCGGCGCGCAGGAAATGCGGGCGCACATTGCGGATTTGGCGAAAATATCGGACTGCTATGTACACGCTTACCCGAATGCGGGTCTGCCGAATGAGTTTGGGGAGTACGACCAAGATGCGGACGAAATGAAAAATTATATCCGCGACTTTGCGGAGTCGGGATTGGTAAATATCATCGGCGGTTGCTGCGGCACGACGCCCGACCACATCGAAGAAATGGCGAAAGCGGTCGCGGGGGTAAAGCCGCGCGTTATTCCGCAGCGCGAAAAAACGTACTCTATGCTGAGCGGTCTGGAGCCGTTGATTATTACGGAAGATACCAACTTTGTCAACGTCGGGGAGCGCACGAATGTGACCGGCTCGCGAAAGTTTGCGCGGCTGATTAAGTCGGGCGATATGGAAGAGGCACTTTCCGTGGCACGGCATCAGGTCGAGGGCGGCGCGCAGATTATCGACGTAAACATGGACGAGGGGCTGTTGGATTCCAAAAAAGCGATGGTCGATTTTTTGAATTTGGTGATGGCGGAACCCGAAATTGCGAAGCTGCCGATTATGATTGACAGCTCGAAGTGGGAGGTCATCGAGGCGGGTCTGAAATGCGTGCAGGGCAAGTGCATCGTCAATTCGATTTCGATGAAAGAGGGCGAAGAGCAGTTTTTGCATCAAGCCAAACTGGTGCGCAGATACGGCGCGGCGGCGGTCGTCATGGCATTTGACGAAGAGGGGCAGGCGGACACCATCGAGCGCAAAGTCGAAATCTGTGAGCGGGCGTATAATTTATTGGTCGATGAAGCCGACTTCGACCCGCAGGACATCATTTTCGACCCGAATATTTTCGCCGTGGCGACCGGCATCGAAGAACACAACGACTACGCGATTAATTTTATCGAAGCGACACGACAGATTAAAGAACGCTGTCCGGGCGCGAAAGTCAGCGGCGGCGTGAGCAATATTTCCTTCTCGTATCGCGGCAATAACGTGGTGCGCGAGGCGATGCACTCGGCGTTTTTGTACCACGCGGTGGCGGCGGGCATGGACATGGGCATTGTGAATGCCGGCATGGTCGAGGTCTATGAAGAAATCGACAAAGAACTGCTGACCCGCGTCGAAGATGTGCTGTTTAATCGCCGCGAAGATGCGACCGACCGACTGACCGACATCGCAGAATCCTTTGTCGGCAAGGGCGGAAAAACCGTCGAAAAAGACCTTAAATGGCGCGACGAACCCGTCGAAATGCGTCTGCAACACGCTTTGGTCAAGGGCATCACGGACTACATCGAAGCGGACACGGAAGAAGTGCGCGCGAAATCCGAAAAGCCGCTGCACGTCATTGAAGGTCCGCTGATGGACGGCATGAATGTGGTCGGCGACCTCTTCGGTTCGGGTAAAATGTTTTTGCCGCAGGTGGTGAAGTCGGCACGGGTGATGAAGAAAGCGGTGGCTTATTTGCTGCCCTACATCGAGGCGGAAAAAGAGGAAGGCACGGCGACGACCAAAGGAAAAATCCTCATGGCGACCGTCAAAGGCGACGTGCACGACATCGGTAAAAATATCGTCGGGGTGGTGTTGGGTTGTAACAACTACGAAATTATCGACCTCGGCGTGATGGTGCCGGCGGCGAAAATATTGGCGGAAGCCAAAAAACACAACGTCGATATCATCGGTCTCAGCGGTTTGATTACGCCCTCACTCGACGAAATGGTGACGATGGCGAAGGAAATGCAGCGGCAAAATTTCACAATTCCGCTGATGATCGGTGGGGCGACGACCTCGAAAACGCACACGGCCGTCAAGGTCGAGCCGCACTACAAAGGCGCGACCGTACACGTTCTCGATGCGAGTCGGGCGGTGGCGGTGGCGAGTTCGCTGCTCAGCGACGACGAAAATACGGCTGCCGATTACATCCTCGATACGCGCACGGAGTACGCCCGCATTCGGGAGCAGCGCAAGGGGCGTAAATCCAACAAAAAGTACCTCACGCTGACCAAAGCGCGGGCGAATAAAACGGAACTCGATTGGACAAATTACGCGCCGCCGCAACCCGCTTTTACGGGCATTAAAGTCTTTGAAAACTACGACCTCGAAGAGTTGAGCGAGTACATCGACTGGACGCCGTTTTTCTCCTCGTGGCAGTTGGCGGGCAAGTTCCCGGCGATTCTGAAAGATGAAGTAGTCGGTGTCGAAGCGCAAAAACTGTACAACGACGCGCGTTCGATTTTACGCCGCATCATTGATGAAAAGTGGCTGACAGCCAAAGCGGTGGTCGGTTTTTTCCCCGCAAATGCAGTCAACGACGACGACATCGAAATCTATGACGACGAAACCCGCGCGACGGTAAAAACGCTGTTGCACAACCTGCGACAGCAAGCCCAAAAAGCACCCGGTCGCCCGAACATTTCGCTCACCGATTTTATCGCACCGAAAGGCATACAACCGGACTACATCGGCGGTTTTGCAGTCACCACGGGACTCGGCATCGAAGAGCACGTCAAACGCTACGAAGAGGACATGGACGACTACAACGCCATCATGGTTAAAGCCTTAGCCGACCGCCTCGCCGAGGCTTTTGCGGAGCGTATGCACGAGCGGGTACGCAAGGAGTTTTGGGGCTACGCGGCGGACGAAGCCTTCAACAACGACGATTTGGTGGCGGAAAAATATCGCGGTATTCGACCGGCACCGGGCTACGCGGCTTGTCCGGAGCACACGGAAAAAGTCACTTTATTCGACCTGTTGAATGTGACCGACAACATCGGAATTAAACTGACGGAAAGTTGCGCGATGTACCCGGCGGCCTCGGTCAGCGGCTTCTACTACGCACACCCGGAGAGTAAATATTTCGGTATCGGTGCGATTTCTAAAGACCAAGTGGAGGATTATGCGGAGCGGAAGGGGATGAATTTGGAGGAAGCGGAACGGTGGCTGGCGCCGAGTTTGAATTATGATGTTTGAGACGGTGGACGGTTTTACGGCGGACGATTGACGGGGGTTTAGCTTTTTGCTTTGACTTCAGCAAAATTATTTTAAATCGGAACTTTGCTCTTTGGAGGCGGGGTCTCGATTTTTTTTCTACCTTGCAATTATTTGGTTTTCAGTTATTTCCACCAAGTTACAATCGGTTAATATTTGACAAAAGAACTCTATATTATTCTCAAATATTTTGAACAGCACTTTATTTGAAACATTACCGGTATTTACCCATAATAATTTTGTCGGATTGTTGTGCAGCAAATGAGTTTGTAAAAAATCTTTGTCTTTGCTGATTAAAACTCAGTTTTCAATTTTGATAAAATCTCGTATCTGCGTATCCGTCGTATATTCCTTATCGGGCAAATCATCCGTGTGCAAAACATCGTAACCAACATTTTGTAACATCTTAACAAGGCGAAAGGAAATTTGAGCATCTACGAAGAATTTCATGCGGCGATTAGTTTGGAAATACTTTTAACATCGCTCAATTGCGCAGCAAAACTCAAACAAGCCGCAATATCTTCCTTCTCTAAAGCCGGATAATCTTCGATAATTTCCTCCGTGGTCATACCGCCGGCGAGCAATTCCAAAATCATACTGACCGGGTAGCGCATATTTCTGACGACGGGCTTTCCGTGGCAAATATCGGGGTGAACGGTTATTCTGTTCATAAAGCAAATTTGTGTTATCTTTGGTTAAAATTATATGTTGATGTCGGTCTTTTTTTGCGATTGTTTGCAGTAAAGATACTTAAATTTTATCGGCTGAAAAAGAAAATTACCGTTATTGCTTTTCGATTTTGACTTGTATGGATAAAATAAAAAAATATCAAAAACTCATCAAAGATGCCGTTTCGGGCTATCAAAACACAGAAGAAAAAGGCATTGCGGAATACGAATCACAGTTGATTTTCGATGACAAGAGAGGGCATTATTTGTTGTTGGATATAGGTTGGAACGAGCATAAGCGTATTTTCGATTGCTGTCTGCACATCGACCTTAAAGACGGTAAAATTTGGATACGTCAGGATTGGACGGATGGAATTGTCGATTACTTTTTAGAAAACGGCGTGCCGAAGAACGATATAATCTTAGCTTTTCATCCGCCTTATAAGAGGCGTTATACGGAATTCGCGGAAGCGTAAAAACACATTTTTCCACACAGAAAATAAAATTGTCATGGGATTAGAAGCGGAAAAAAAGAAGTTTATCGGTGAATTGGCTTTTACTTTGCCTGACATGGATACAGAACGTTTTAAGGCTCTTCGTGACTTTTATAACGCTTTGATTGAAGCGGAAAATATTGCCGGAGATTGGTGGAACGAGTTAAGTCAGGAAAATAAAGCCCGCATTGAAGAGTCGGAAAAGCAAATAGCCGAAGGAAAAGGGATTTCTCATGCTGCGATTATGAAGAAATATCGTGAAAAATACAGCCGGTAAATCAGCAGGTTTGAAAAAAAATATGAACTTTGGTCACATAATTCCGAAGAGTTTAATTTATGAGTTTGTAAACGGACGACCTGTTTACTGCGCCGACTACAAACACTACTTGTCGGGGCAAAAGCAAATCGAGCAAATCAAAAGCCGCACTTATCTGCAAGGCCTCTTAGCATCCGAAATAATTTTAGCCCTCGGCAGCATACTCGACTTAAAAAAGTACCGCATCATCTCCAATGAAATCGGCTTGCAATTTTCTAAACAATCGTGGCGCGCGGCAGATATTGCCGTTTTTAACAAAGCAGATTTAAAAGGTGTTCCGTTGCATAATAAATACATGAAAATTGCGCCCGAGGTCGTCATTGAAATAGATACAAAAGCAGATTTGGAAGGTTTTTTAAACCCATTGAGCTATCATCATTTGAAGACCGAAGAATTATTGGATTTCGGTGTCAAAAAAGTGATTTGGATTTTTACGGACACCAAACGCGTAATGATTGCCGATAATCGGGATAATTGGCAGACCGTTACTTGGAAACAGGATATTGAAGTGACAGACGGGGCTATTTTGAATTTAGAGGAGATTTATGAGGGTTTAACGGAATGAAGTTTACTTTTCATTTTTTCAATCCGGCAAAAGCGTCGATTTACTCACAGGGTGACTTTGAGTCACCCTGTGAGTAAAAACGTGCGAAAACGATACAATCTTAATTTCGTCCAAAAACAACAAAAAACACAAATTTATCATCCCGTCAATACCTCCCTCCCTTCCCCGTCACTCGGCTTACAAATCATAAATAATCTCAAAAACATCCTTAAAAAATGATGCATGTTGACTACCTTTGTCATTCTCTTTTTTAGAAACACCGGACTTTTGTTAAACCGACTTTTTTACCGACACGTTCATTTTCGAACCTCGTGATAAAAGCAGTCGCGGTTTTGCTCAGGCCGGTTTTGTTATTTTAATACTATCATCATTTTTTTTCATTTCGTACTTTCGGTAATGAGAAAATAAAACTGAAATTTTTATGAAAAATACTTTTACGAGAAATTTTTTCGCGCTTTTGCTGCTCTGCGCTGCCGTAAGTGTGCAGGCACAAAACGCGAATGTCTTGTGGGAAGAAGACTTTGCCGACGGCATTCCCGCAGGCTGGACGAATGAAGATGCGGCCGGTGTCGATGCCGTTTTTACTTGGTGTAACGACCCCTTTACCGGTCAGTCCGACGGCTGTCCGCGTATTTGGGATGACGGTACAAATCAGCAAATCCCCTTTGCGGCGGAGACCGTTAATAACGGTTTCGTGACGATGGACTCGGATTTAGTCGGTCAAATCACGACCAACCACATTTCACAGTTGACTACCGGACTCATCGACCTGACTGCCGCCCCGGAAGCGTGGTTCAGCATGCAAACGCACATCGGTGTCTTTACGCTCGATGCTTCAGACAATGCAATTTTGCGCGTCAGTACCGACCTTGAAAACTGGACGGAGTACACACTGTTTCCGAATTTGACCACCGGCGTCCGTTGGTCCGAAAATCCGGCAGACCCCGTTGTGAATATCTCCGATGCCGCCGCCGGTAATATGGTTTACCTGCAATTTCAGTGGACGGGTAACTACGAGTACCACTGGAGTTTGGACGACTTGGTCATTTTCGACGCCGACCCGCGTTTTGCTAACGATTTGCAGGTAGATGGCTTTTTCGCCCTGCCGCCCAACTACTCTTACCCGGCAGACCAACTCGAAACTTTCGGCTTTTTGCTCGACGTCAGTAACGTAGGTGCGGAAACGCAAACCGGCATCACCGCTACCGTGACCGTAGAAGAAGACGGCGCGGACGTGTTTATGACGACTTTGGAATATGAAGATATTCCGATTGACTCTACCGTAGAAAATCAGGCATTGCCCGAGCAGTTTACCCCCACGGGCGACGCAGGTACGGTCTATACCGGCACCTACGAAGTCTCCGCCGCTGCCGAAGACGATGACCCGACTAACAATACTCAAGACTTCGAGTTTGTTGTTTCCGACTCGCTTTTCAGCAAAGCGCCCGGTATCGATGGTATCATTTCTCCCGCGTTTAACGACGGTGAGTCTGACTATCAGTGGGCTTACGGCTGCCACTACCACGTCGTAAACGGAGCCGGAAACTTCGCCCGTACCGTCTCTTTCGCTATCGACGGCGACGAAGATAATATCGACCAAAACGTCTTTCTTTCTATCTACAAAGTGACCGATGACGGCAGCACCGACCCCGCCGACTTCCGCGTAGTCACGCCCGACGAAAGAGGCAACCGCGAGGCGGTAGCTGTCTATACCATCACCGGCGACGAAGAGCCGTCCGACATTATCACCTTGCCGATTTACCAACTGACGGGCGAACCTCTGGAGTTGGAAGACAACACGGATTATTTGGTCATGGCGGAATTTTTGGTCACGGGCGAAGTCCAAGTCGTCATGGGTGCTAACCGCAGCCTGAACTACTCCGCACAGGATTTGCTGATGGAGTCGCAGGGACTTTTCCGCTTCACACAGGTATTGGCGGTCGGTAACGACATCGCCACAGAAGATTACAGCACGGGCGGATTTGCCGGCGACGTCGCTCCTTACGTGACGTTGAGTATCGGTGACCCGCTGGTGACTTCCGACGTCAACGATCTTTTGTCCGAAAACAACATCGTGACCGTTACTCCGAATCCGGTCAGCACCGTTGCGATTTTGAATTTAGAATTGGAAGAAGTATCGCAGACCGTTGACGTGACTATTTTCGATGCCAAAGGCAGCGTACAGTCCGTACAGTCTTACGAAAACGTCCAAAACACCCAAGTCGATTTGGACGTCCGCAACTTAGCGGAAGGCATGTATTTCGTCCGCGTCCGCACGGATGCCGGCGTTGCTACCCGCAATATCGTAGTGGCAAAATAAGCGCATCGCTTAACATTTTGCTAAAAAAATCGGTTCATCTGCTGCTGCGGGTGAACCGTTTTTTTGTACTTTTGGCATTGAGAAACCAAAAACTGCAAACCAATCTTTCTCTCTCATGGCAGACTCGTTTTTACAAAACAAATTAGACCACATCGAGGGCATCGCCCGCAAAACCGTCGATACCTTCGGCAAAATGACTCCCGCACAACTCAACTACAAACCCGCTCCCAAAAGTTGGAGTATCGCTCAATGTTTGGAGCATCTTATCATCACCGACAAAGTCTATGAACCCGTTTTGAAAAAAATGCTCGCCGGTACTCACAAGCCCGGTTTCTTTGCCAAACGCGGTATCGGTGCCGACTTTTTCGGAAATTTCCTGCTGCAGGCCACCGCCGCCTATCCCGATAAAAAAGCAAAAACCATCGGCATTTTCAAACCTTCCAAAAGCGATATTTCGCCCGACATCATCCAAAAATACCGCACTCACGACCGCGCATGGCGTGAACTCTTAAAGCAATTCAACGGTTTCGACTACGAAAACACCTACCTCTCTTCGCCGGCGAATGCTTTGATTACGCTGCGTCTGCGTGACTTGCTGAAGTTATTGGCTAATCATAAAGAACGACACTATCACCAAGCCGTTGCGGTGACGAAAACGGCAAATTTTCCCACCCCGTAGCATCGACTTTAGTCGGTGAGCTAAAAACCATAAACCAAAAGTTGGCGCGAGGCCAAGTTAGCGCGAGGTTGTGCCTCGTGTCCAAGTTAGCGCGAGGCTGTGCCTCGTGTCTGCCATCTGTCCGCCTCCGGCGGAAGCATCACCGAAAAACTCAAAGCAAAAATTAAAGCTAACCCCGCCGGAGGCGGGAGAATGCGCGGCACGAGGTGCAACCTCGCGCCAACTAATGCAGTGATTTGTTAGTTTCTGACAGTTAAGTTGATTGCGAATTGCGAAGATTTTACGAAGTAAAATCCAAATCATAACCAATCATAAGAATCACCCGCGACTGAAGTCGGGACAGGTATAAATCAGGTTCGAAAAGAAAACTATCAAAGTTTAATAAATCGTTGCACTAATCAAAAAAAACTCATGCAAAAACTCTTCTTCCTCCTCATTCTGTTGTCCGGCAGCGACCTTTCGGCACAGCAAAACTTGCTGCTCCTTTCCGATGCCGACCAAACCCCGCAGACCTTTTTCACGGGAAAAACCGAACAAAAAGAAAATGTCCGCGACTCTTTAACCGTCCTGCAGTTCGACCCGACGGGCACGAAATCCGGCGGTGGTATTTTACTTTCAAACAGCCTCACCGCCCGCGGAAAAATTGCCGCTTACGACCGAGAGCGCAAAGTCCTTTACGTCATACAAACGCGCGGCGAACTCGCCGATACCGTACAAATCGTCGAAAACCTATTCACCGATTTACCGACCGGAAAAACTATCGTCGCTGTCGATGTCTCCGACCCCGCCGACCTCTCCCCTCTCGACACGCTGACCGTCGGCAGGCATCCGAATTCCGTTGCGCTCAGTCCGGACGGAAATTTTTTAGCCGTGACCGTCGAAGAAAAACACAGCGAAATCCTGCGCATTCAACTCAAGCCCGACGGCACCTTCGGCAACGTTTTTCGGCATCCGCACGCCGTTTATAATCAAGCGGGCAACATCCGCGCGACCGACATCGCTTGGCATCCGGCGGGCAAACATTTTGCGGTCATTTTAGAAGAAGAAAAGTCGCTCGCCTTTTACAAAATGATAGAAACGAGCTACGGCACGAGGTCGGCACTCTTAGGCGCGCCCGTTGCGGTCGATAGCTTTCCGCGTCGCCCCCGTTTTAGTGCGGACGGTGCGTTTTGTTATGTGTTGAATGCCGAAAATGCGGCGGGGAAAGGGGAAATTTTAGGTGTGAAGTTTGATGAGGGCGGGAATCACGATGTGAGTTTCACTCTCGAAACCGACTTTTCTCCGCAAAACATGACGGCGGTCGGTGCGGACTTATTTGCGGTTACAACTCGAAAAAGTCCGACGGAAAACGAGGCGGAAATTCTTCTGTTATCTTTTTCGGCAAAGAACGGTTTTACGCTGCAAGACAGAGCGCAATTTTCGGCAAAAGCAAGCAGTAACTTGGCTTTCGACGCACAAAGCGGACGGCTGTTTTTTGTTTTGCACTCCGGTAAAGGCGAAAGTGCGCTGCATTTTTTGCAAATCGGAGCGGACGGTAAATTGTCGAAGAGTACGAAAATTATCGCGGTGCGGTCGGGTGTGCACGGTTTGTTTTTACGGTAAATACGACTATTGAGTAAATTTAAAATCCTGTTGAGTAAATTTGCGCGATATATTGAGTAAAGCTCGAAATCTTTACTGCTTGTGAACCCTTCTCGCCGGGTATCGTTACTTTTTCGATGTCAATCTAAGAGCAATAAAATCTTATCTTACTTTTGAAAAGAGACAATAATTAAGTAGGTGACGGTATTTATTTCGGTAAATTTAAGGACAAGATTTTTTCGTATATTTTCTTTAAAAAATCAGTGCATAGCCGTAGCTACGGACTTATTTTTTGGAGGAAATAGGCGGGAAAAGATGTTTTTAAATTACCGAAATAAATGTTGTCACCTACTTAAGAGAAATAAAATCGGAAAAATTCTATTAATCCTGTCAAAAAAATTATCTGTACTTTAATCATCATTTCTATCCAAAAACTGCACCCGCCATGCCGGAATTACCCGAAGTCAACACCTTCCAACACTACTTTAACGAAACCGGTCTCGACCAAAAAATTACGGCGACCGAAGTACACGACGACAAAATTATGCGCAACTGCACGGGCGCGGACTTCGCGGATTTTACCAATGGGCGCACCTTTCTCAAAACTTACCGACGCGGAAAATACCTCTTTGCGGAAATGGACAACGGGCAGCATGTCCTCCTGCATTTCGGCATGACGGGCGACCTCAAGTATTACGACGCACCCGAAGACCGTCCGAAACACGAGCGTTTTCGCTTCGTCTTTGACAACGGCATGAAGTTGGGCTTCGACTGTCCGCGCAAATTTGCCCGCATTCTGACCGTTCCCGATTTAGAAGAGTACATTACCGAAATCAAACTCGGCGAAGATGCTTTAGTGATGAGTGAAAAGCAATTTTTGGCATTGGCGGAAGGCAAAAAATCGACGCTGAAAGGCTTTTTGCTCAATCAAAAATTTATTGCCGGCGTCGGAAATTTGTACGCCGATGAAATCTGCTACCGCACGCACATTCACCCCGGCTCACGCATGGATGCTTTGTCAAAGAAGCAACTCAAAGCCGTTTTTAAAGCCATGCAGGATATTCTGAACGAAGCGGTCGCCAAACTGCCGCATTACAAAGCCTACCCCGGTGTGTGGTTTTGGGATAAATGGCGCAAAGAGGGCGAAGTCGAAGGCGTCGGAAATGTGCTGACGGGAAAAATCGCGGGCAGAACGACGTATTGGGTGGAGGGGAAGCAGAAAATGTATGATACGGTGGACGGGGGACGGTGAGACGGTGGACGGGGGGCTTCGCTCATGACGGTATGCACAAACTTGATAGCCGAATTTATTTCATTTACTGTAATTGCTTAGGTGTCTGACGCTGATTTTGGTAAAAGTCGAAAATATTGCGAATAAATCTAAGGTTCAAGCGAAGAAAAGCGTTCCCGACTGAAGTACGGGACAGGCTGACACCGATGTTATGTTTAACGCCGGTGTCAGACACTTTTTTTTCTGTCAGATTTCGGTATAACATGATTTTTTCAACACTTGCTTGAGTCAAGTGTCAGACACCTAAGTAGTTACCATTTACTTTTACGGTTTCCGCTGTCCGCTGTATGTGTTTCCGCTGTACATCCGTCCACCGTCCACCGTAAAACCGTCAACCGTAAAAAACCGTCCACCGTCTAATAATCCACCGTTCTTCCGCGCTTGCAGAGATAATAATGCCACAGCAAATAAGTTGCCGTCGTGCGATACGGCGACCATTTTTTAGCAATTTCTACCGCTTCCGCCTTATCTGCCGCGCCTTTCAGCTCTTTGACCGTATTGACGGCTGCCACGTCGCCCGCCGGAAAAACATCGGGGCTTTGCAGGCAAAACATCAAATAGACTTCCGCCGTCCAGTTGCCGATACCGACGATTTTGGTGAGTTCGGCTTTAACTTCTTCCTCCGTTAAATTCGTCAACTTTTCTAATTGTAAATCGCCGGAAAGTATTGCTTTGCTCAATTCGCGCAGGTACCGCGTTTTCTGTCGGCTCACGTAACAAGCCCGCATTTCTGCGTCGGTCAATTTCAGCATTTCCTGCGACGTGAAAGCGGGCAAACGCTCCTTCAGTTTTTTGTAAGCCGAAAGCGCGGACTCCAAAGACACCTGCTGCTCCAAAATAATACGGCACAGCGTCTCGAAAGTCGGCTCACGTTCCCAACTTTCGGGCAGTCCGTATTTTTCGATGATGTCGGTGAAAGTGCTGTCTAAAGCGCAGAGATTTTTCACGGAAGTCGGATTGATTATTTTCATAGGATAAATTTGCGAGTCAGTCTGAGGTACGGGGTACTTTGCCAAAGCGTAAAGCGATAAATTTCAGAATTCTTCGGTATGTTATGAAAGAAAATTACCTCGTACCTTTCCGGTGAATATTTGAGAAAAAAGTCAAAAACCAACCGAATGTTCAAAGAAAAATTTTGCAGCGTAAGGTATTACTATCGACAACATTTTTCCGTCACAATCGGTTATTCAAGCGCACCGTATCTGAAAATTCAAGCAAATATCCGGCTGCACAGTATTATGCGCTCAACGATTCAATGACTCAACAATTCAACAATCTTACCGCCATGTCCGACTACACGCTCAAAAAGCAAACCCTGCAATTTCTCAAAGATGTTGCCGCCAATAACAACCGCGATTGGTTTGCCGAAAACAGGCCGACGTACCAAACCGCGCTCGCCGATTTCAAAGGTTTCGTCGATGCTTTGATTAACAAAATGAGCTTTCACGATGCCATCGAAGGCAACAAAGCCAAGGTTTTCCGCATTTACCGCGACGTGCGTTTTTCTAAAAATAAAGAGCCGTACAAATCTAATTTCAGCGCGGGTATGCAGCGTGAAGGTAAGATGCTGCGCGGCGGTTACTACCTCTCTTTGCAGCCCGGCGCGTCGATGGTCGGCGGCGGTTTTTTTCAACCCGAAAAAGAAGATTTGCTGCGCATTCGCCAAGACATTGCCCGCGATGATACCGAACTGCGCCGCATTATTAACGACCCGACCTTCAAAGAATTATTCGGCGAACTCGGCGGCGATAAACTCAAATCTTCGCCCCGCGACTTCCCCAAAGACCACCCGGCTATCGACTTGATTAACCACAAATCTTTCATCGTTACCCGCAATTTTACGGATAAAGAAGTGCTGTCCGAGTCCTTTTTGGAAGAGGTGGTGCGCTGCTACATCGGAATGCGCCCGTTTTTCGATTACATGTCGGATGTGTTGACGAC
>JAHDCG010000019.1:0-43953 GCA_020629965.1 Saprospiraceae bacterium
TAATAAAATCCTCGTCGTGCGCGGCATTTTTCGGCAGACCGATGTACTCCGTCGTGCCTTCGATTTGCGTGTGGTTTTGCACGAGGACACCGTTGTGCAGCACCGTGACGTGACCCGGCGCGGTGCGGATACTGTCTTGATTAAAGCGGGGCGCGGTGTAGATGATGTCGTAAGTCTGCCACGTGCCGGCGGGGCGGGAGGCATTAACGAGGGGGATGGTTTGCTTATAAACCGCCGCTGCCTGACCGTTACTGTAGGTGCGATTTTCGTAGCTGTCCAAAATTTGTACTTCATAGCGATTTTGCAGAAAAACGCCGCTGTTGCCGCGCCCCTGACCTTCACCTTCGATGACTGCGGGCGTGCGAAATTCGAGGTGCAACTGTATATCTCCGAATTTTTCTTTGGTGCGTATATCGCCGGTGCCGGGTTTTACGGTCATTGCGCCGTCGGCGATTGTCCACTCGGCGGGTTTGTCGGCATTGGCGCTTTGCCACGCGTCGAGGTCTGTGCCGTCAAAGAGAATGACGGCGTCGGAGGGGGCTTTATTTTCTTGCGCGACTACGATGCGGGGTTCGGGTTCCCAAACTTCGGTGGCTGTGGGGTCGGCGATTTGTGCGGTTAATACGCTGAAAATCAGTAGATTAAAGAAAGCGAGTAGTATATTTTTCATTTTTTTTGATAATTATGTTTTCTTGAGAAAAGGTGCTGCTTTACAGGTGTACAGGGGCGTTTGATAAATTAAAAAAAACGGCATTCTTGTCGTTTTACGGCATGAGTCCTAAATATTTTTCTTTACGAAACAGAAGTAATATTTTTAGTTTACCACAGACTGAAGCCCGGAGAAAGTTCCCCCGATTCGGGGGTTAGGGGGCTGAAGACGAAAGGTATCTGTCCGCCGTCACCTCAATGCCCCGTCAATCTCTCCAACGCCGCAAAAATTTCCGTCGCCGCGTCCGTTTCCACCTTTTTCTGCGTAAAAATAATGTGCGCACGACGGTAGTAGGGGAGGCGTTCCTCCGTTTTTTGTCGGATAAAATTTTTCAATTCCTCGGCATCTTTTCCTTGCAACAGCGGTCTCTTATCGGTTTCATTTTGCAATCTTGTTTGGATAATTTTCAAATCCGTGTCCAAAAAAATCACGATGCCGTTTTGGCGCATGATCTCCGTGTTGTCAAAGAAGCAAGGTGTGCCGCCGCCCGTGGCGATAATCCGGGCTGCGGATTGTGCGCACAATTCCCGTAGATATTTCCGTTCGCACTTTCTGAAATAATTTTCACCGTGTGCTGCGAAAATTTTCGGGACGCTCATTTTTTCTTTGGTCTCTATATAAGTGTCTAAATCCGTGAAGTCGCTGCCTGTCAGTTCTGCCAAGCGTTTTCCCGTATAGCTTTTGCCGCTGCCCATAAATCCCGTAAGGAAGATTTTCAGCCCGTTTATCGGCTGTGGGAGAGGGATTGGCGTCTTTTCGGAAACCTTACTTAACATAACATAAATTATAAACGTTTTGCGCGGAAATTATTACAGGACGCTGTCAGACAAGGTTTTTTATTTGATTTCACATAATTACTTAATTCTGCATTTTTACATGAGTATCTTGTCAGACAGATTAAGCATCTTAAAAAATAATTTTTCCGTTCCACCATTGCTTTTCAATCGTCGCTTTATTTTTCTCGTAAAATTTCACGGCCGACTCATTCCAGTCCAAAACCTGCCATTTGACCATCGCGCAGTTTTTTTCGTGTGCAGCCGCTATAAAGGCGTCAAAAAGCTGCTGACCGTAGCCGCGCCGTCTGTGCTGCTCTGCGACGACAAAATCTTCCAAATACAGCATTTTGCCGCGCCAGGTCGAATACGTCAGGTAATACAGCACCATGCCGCGAATTTCATTTTCTTCCTCCAAAACCACCGCCTCAAAAACGCCGGCGGCAAAATCGCGCTTGTAATCCGCTAATGTCGCGGTTAATTGCTCTTCTGCTTTTTCAAAAATCGCCAATTCACGTACTAATCCGTAAATCGCCGGTAAATCTTTTTTGGTTGCCTTCCGCGTATTTGCCAAATTATATTTTGTTTATGAATTACATGAATAAGTAAATTTAGAGCTAAGCAATAGTCTTCACTCGCCGTCCGCTGTTCACCGTACAACCGTCCAAAGTCACATTATTGCGCAAAATAGACGTGTTTTCCCAAACAGACACGTATTTTTGCAAAAAATACAAAATCTTTCAATTTTTTGCGATTATGAAGTATTTGGTGATAGTTTTTACTCTCCTCTCCCCTCTTTTTGTGTCCGCTCAATTTGACGAAAATGTGCTGCAAGACCTGCGCGTCGATGTGGTTTATCTTTCCTCCGACCTGCTGAAAGGGCGCGAAACGGGCACGGACGGCGAGAAATTGGCGGCGCAATACATAGAAACACGCTTCGCCGAAATCGGCTTGGAGCCTAAAGGTACGGACGGTTATATGCAGCCTTTCGACTTCAAATTTAAACCCAATCCGCACGAACCGGATTTCGAGGCACGCAAAGGACGCAATATTGTCGCGTATTTGGATAACGGCGCAAAAAATACCGTCGTTATCGGCGGTCATTACGACCACTTGGGTATGGGGCATTTCGGCTCACGACACACGGGAGAACACGAAATTCACAACGGAGCGGATGATAATGCCTCGGGCATCGCTTCGATTTTAATGTTGGCGGAAAAACTGAAGGCTTCCGACTTAAAAAATAATAATTACCTGTTCATCGCCTTCAGCGGCGAAGAATTGGGACTGTACGGCAGCAAATATTTTGTCGAGCACCCTACCCTGCCTTTGGAGTCGCTGAATTACATGATAAATTTGGACATGGTCGGTCGCCTCAACACCGAGAAAATCTTAGCGATTAACGGCGCGGGAACTTCGTCGGCTTGGAAAGAAATGTTTGGAAAAACGGATGTCCACGGGATCAAAGTTAAAACCACCGACAGCGGTATCGGTCCTTCCGACCATACTTCTTTTTACCTGAACGACGTCCCGGCGGTGCATTATTTCTCGGGACAACACACCGATTATCACAAGCCCGAAGACGACTCGGAGTTGGTGAATTACGAGGGGATTTACGAAATTTCCGACCACATTTACGCCGTTATCGAAGGATTGAATG
Source organism: Saprospiraceae bacterium (assembly GCA_020629965.1). Classification (GTDB taxonomy): domain Bacteria; phylum Bacteroidota; class Bacteroidia; order Chitinophagales; family Saprospiraceae; genus JAHDCG01. Next base: position 3,143 of record JAHDCG010000019.1, read on the forward strand.
ACGCCGGAAAAGTCGATTTTCAAAAGACGAAAGACGAGAACGAAGGGCGCACGGTTTCTAAATTTAAAGTCACCCTCGGTGTCATGCCCGACTATGTACACGACGGCACGGGCATGCGCGTGGACGGAGTCATGAGCGACCGACCGGCGGAAAAAGCGGGCTTACAAAAGGGCGATATTATTATCAAAATCGGTGAGACGGAGGTAAAGGACATTTATGACTATATGGACGGCTTGGCGAATTTTAAAAGCGGAGATAAGACGACAGTCGTCGTAAAAAGAGAGGAGAAAGAAATGGAAATGAAGGTGCAATTCTAAAAAAGGTGTTTATTTGTTGAATTTTTGAGCGCATACACCCTGCCCGTTGAGCAAAATCACGGAGTTCTCAACGATTCAACACCTCAATAATTCAACGATTCAACAACAGCTACATGCCTAAACAATCTACTGACTACCTCATCCAACTTATCAAGTCGCTGACCAAAAGTGAGAAGCGCCATTTTCGTCTCTTTGTGCGCCGTAATCAGGCGTCGGAGGACATTCTTTTCCTGCAATTATTCGATTTTTTGGAGAAAAACGGCGAGTACGAAGAGGATAAGATATTGGCCACAATTCCCGATATTAAGAAGCGGCAAATGTCAAATCTCAAGGCGCATTTGTACAAACAACTTCTGATTTCTCTACGGCTTTTGAATAAAAATTACGACGAAGAAATCGAAAATCGGGAACGTATTGACTTTGCTAAGGTGTTGTATAACAAGGGATTGTACAGGCAGGCTTTAGAAGTACTCGAACGGGTCAAAAAACGCTCGGTCGATGCGCGGCAGACGGCACTGGTGTACGAAATTACGGAGTTTGAAAAGTTAATCGAAGGGCAATACATTACCCAAAGTCTCGAAAATCGTGCGGAAAGCATCAGTGAAGAGTCGGCGGATTTGCTGCGCGAAATGCAAATCGAAAATGAATACTCCAATCTCTCGCTGCAACTCTACGGTCTTTACCTCAAGGTGGGCTACGTGCGCGACGAAAAGGACTATATTTTTATCAAAAATTTCTTCACTTCCAACCTGCCCAAACACGACTACGAAGACCTTTCTTTTTTTGGAAAACTGCATTGGTGTCAGTGCTACGTGTGGTATCATTACATCTCGCAGGATTTTTTGAATTGTTACCGTTACGCACAGCGTTGGGTCGATTTATTTGACGAACACAAGGACATGGTCGCGCGGCAACCGGTCTTGTATTTAAAGGGCTTGCACAACCTGCTGAATGCCCTGCACAACCTGCTGCACCACGATAAATTTGTGGAAACGCTGGATAAATTGGAGGCTTTCCCCAAGCAGTTTAACATCAAGCAGGTCAAAAATATCGAGGGGCTGTTTACGCTGTACTATTACATCCATTTGATCAAGAAAAATTTCATGGCGGGCACTTTTACCGCCGGTTTGGAAGATGTAAAACCACTGAAAAAACTGCTGAAAGATAATCCTTATAATTGGGACGATCGCCGCATCATGATTTTCAATTATCGCCTGGCGTGTATGCACTTCGGCGCGAGTCAATTCGACGAAGCGATTGATTATTTGAACCTCATTATCAATCAAAAAGCACCCGACTATCGCGGTGATATTCAGTCTTTTGCGCGTATTCTGAACCTCATCGCTCACTTTGAACTCGGCAATGACCAACTCGTTGAATATCAGGTCAAATCCGTGTATCGCTTCTTGGCGAAAATGGAAGATTTGCATGAGGTGCAAAAAGAAATTTTCCGTTTTGTGCGCAAATTGTCACGGGTGCGCCGCGAAGAACTGCACGAAGAATTTGTGAGCTTAAAAAAGAAGCTGGTCAAAATACAGGACAAGCAGTACGAAGGTCGGGCCTTTTTGTACCTCGATATTATCAGTTGGCTGGAGAGTAAAATCGAAGGGCGACCGGTAGAGGAAGTGACGCGGGAGAAGTTTTTGGAGTCCGTTGCCGGTTAATTTAGTTGTCCGTTGCCGGTTGCCGGTTGTCAGGCTGTTTTCGCTTTTACCCTGTCCTGCTGATCAGAGTATTGGGTCTTTATTTGATATGAAAAAATTGCAAGTAATTTCCTTTCGTTTCGAAAAAAGAACCTATCTTTGCGGTTCGTTAGAAAAAGCGACTAAAAAAGACTTCATATTCAGCAAAAATAAGCCGACGAAAAGACAGTTTTTCCTCTCGGTGTTGAATAGACCTTTTTACATAATAATTTAACTAAATTGAGAAAGTCTTTTTCCGTTTAAGAAACCAATTTTTAACTTCCGTAGCTATGGCTATGCAAGAGAAAAATTAATTCCTTAAACGAAAAAATACAATTCTCACTTTAGCCAAATTATCATATATAAAGGTCTAATTAAAACATAAAAATTTACAATGGCACAGCATCAGTCATCAAAAAAGCGTATTCGTCAGGACGCTAAAAAACGTATTCATAACCGTTACTACAAGAAAACTACGCGTACCGCTATCCAAAAATTGCGTGAGACGGAAGACGTAAGCGAAGCAAAATCATTTTTACCGAAGGTCGTCAGCATGATCGACCGCTTGGCAAAACGCAATACTTGGCACAAAAACAAAGCGGCTAATCTCAAGTCTGCTTTGATGATTCATGTGAATCGTTTGGCTGCTAAATAAACTGATTTTTCGACCGATTTTTTTCGGTTTGAATGTTTGTTTTCAACAGGAAGGGATAAAGACCGTTTGGCGGCTTTTATCCCTTTTTGTCGTTGGTGGTTTTGAACCGTTATTTTCAAACAGCAGAGGTCAGCACCTTTGAGCGCATTCGAGAGGTGTCTGACACTTGACTTAAAAACGAGCGGTGCTTTTGCGAATTATTGTTGAATTGAGCAACGAAAAGTGTCTGTGTCCGACACCTTCCTGTGTTACCACCTCACCAATTCGGTCCGCAGCACCTGCCCGTCTCGCTCAAAAGCAAATTGCACTTCAGTAAAGCGCGGCACCCGCCATTTGGGCGCGAAAGGAACGGAAAAACCGTAAGGCTCCAACGGAATACCAATCCAATTTTGCTCCATGACGCCGTTGTTATTTTCATCGTAAAATAAGGCGGCGGCGTAAGTGCCGTAGGGGATTTTATCTAATTTAATCAGCGTCTCCCCCGCTCTTTCTATCTTTTCTCCTTGTACCAATACGGCCTCTTCCTGATTTAAAAAACTGCTCTGTGAGTCGTATATGCCGATCCAAACCATACCGCCGCCTTGCTCGACATTCTCAATGTTCAAAAGCAAATGCCCGTCTATTGACGATGTATTTCCAAAAAGAAAACTTTGGAAAAGTAAAAGAAAAATGATAAAATTCATAACGTGTCGAGTTTGTCTGATTTTAGAAGGAAAAACATCCGCACGGCGGTGAAGTTGCTTTCGGCGGCGATTTTGTCAATCTCTTCGTCCGCAACGGGACAGAAAAAAAACGCCGAACAGAGCATATACTTCGTTCGACGTTTTTGTTTGTGAATGCTTTTGAATTAGCGAAAGCAGCATTATATCGCACTTCTCAACAACTCAACAATTTCTTACCAAAAGGCACCCACGATAATCGCGGTCAAAATCAACAGACCAATCGCCATGTAGCGGTAATTCAAATACCACGGATAGCCCGCCAATTCCAAACTTTCTTCTTTTATCAAACGCGGTGACCAAGTGTAGGCCGCTACCTTCTCCGGGTCGGGCATTTCGGTCAGATTGCTGACCACGACATTCACTAAACCGCACAACAGGAAGAGGTAGAAAGTACGGTGCAAAAAGTGCATTTGTGTAAACCAATTTTCTGCACCCTGTGCATCCATGACGAGGTAAGTCACGGAGATAATCGCGCCGACGATAAGACTGGTAAATGCGCCTGTACCGTTCGCCCGCTTACTGAACAAACCAACGATAAATGCCGCCGCAATCGGAGGGGCAATGAAACTTAATACCACCTGCAAATACTCCCACAAACTCGGGAAACGCTCGATTTGCGGTGCCCAGGCGCAGGCTGCTACCACCAAAGCTAAGGTCGAAAGCTGACCGACGCGCACCAGTTGTTTGCTCGTTAATTTCGGATAAAATTTCGTCACAAAATCCATTGTAATCAGCGTAGAAGCCGAGTTGAACGTCGCCGAAACCGATGACATCATCGCCGCCAAAAGTCCCGCCAATACCAAACCTAAAATACCGGTCGGCAGCAATTGGAAAAGTAACATCGGGTAAATTGCATTCGGGCATTCCGATAAATCCCGGCAAATTGCGCCGCCCGCCATCTGATAGTTAATGCTCTCCACGGGAAAATCTTTGAACATAATAATCGCCACCGTGCCGGGCAGTACCATGATGAACAACACCGGCAGTTTCAACAAGCCCGCAAACAAGGCACCCCAACGACCGTGGTTGAGGTCTTTGGCACCGAGTACACGCTGCACCATAAATTGATTATTCGCCCAAAAATAGAAGCCCAAAATCGGTGCGCCGAGCAGCAAGCCCGTCCACGGCATAAAGCCGTCACCGCCCGTTCCGAGGAAAAATTCGCCCCACGTCTGCCCCGTCGGCCGCACGAGAGAAAGTATCTCTTCGGCGTTACCGGGCTGATACGGGGCGCCGTTATCGGGCAGCGTACCCGCCGCGCCCATATCGTTCAACCCGGTGATAAGACCCGACCAACCGCCGACTTGGTCGAAGGCAAAATAGGTAATCAAACAAGAACCGATGATGAGCAAAATCGCCTGTATGACCTCGGTTTGTATTACGGAATTAAGACCGCCCGGCACCGTATAAGCCGCCGCCGCTACCGCCAAAATCGACACAATCGCAAAGGTGCTTAAATCGGGAAACAGCAGTTTTAACACCACCGTACCGACGTACAGACCCGCCGCCGTGTCCAGCAAAACATTACCGATAATGGTCACGAAACTGAAGTAATACCGAGAGCGCACATCGTAGCGTCGCTCCATAAACTCCGGCATGGTATAGACCCGACTTTTCAGATAAAAAGGCAGAAAAAAGATGGCAAAAAAGACCAAAACCACCGAAGCGAGCCATTCGTAATTGAAGACCTGCGTGTTGGTTTTGTAGGCATCTCCGGCGAGACCGACGAGCGTAGAAGAGCTGATATTCGCCGCAAAAAGCGAAATACCGACGATGGGCCAAGTCATGTTGCGCCCCGCGAGAAAATACTCTTCCGAGCTTTTTGCCTTGGCGGTGTAGAGTCCGTAACCGATGATACAGACGGCGTACAAAGCCATGATTATCAGGTCGATCGAGGAAAGAGAAAAGTCAAAAGTATCCATACAACGTTTTGTTTTGAGAGTTGAAAAGTCGTGTAGTGCGGAGTTTGCAGGACGGGCGGTGACTTATTGTTTATCGTACACGTTTTAAAATCAGGCGTGAAGTTAGTGCAAATTTGCGGAAAACAAATTTTAAGCATAAAAAAATCCGATGCAGCGCGGAGGCGGCAGCGGATTCGGGAAGCAGAGCGGGTTTGTATTTTAGAGGAAGAAGTAGGCGGCGGAGAGTTGTAAGGTTTCATGAAAGGTAGAAATTCCGGTCAACGGAACTCCGTTTTCATCGGTAAAAAGAAGACCCGACTCATCTTTTAAACCTCGAATGAAGCGCAGACCTATCGCTAATTTATCGAAGCGATAATCAATACCGCCTAAGATGCCGAGGTCGAAACCGTCAAAAAAGAAATCATCGACGGCTGTATAGCCAAGGTCATTTTCTGCGACAAAAGTATTGAGCAAATACGAAAATTCGGCTCCGCCGGAAATTCCGAAATTACCGATTTTGTATTTCAGAGAAAGCGGAACCGCTATATAATGATATTCAAAACGAGTGCTGAACGGTTCGACAATATCGAAACGGTCGGTATTTTTATTCGGAACTAACCTTTCCCCCTTTACACTGTACAAAAAATCGCCGGCAACCGCTAAATTATCGGTAAAAGTGTATTCGGAAGAAATACCGAAATGATAAGCGAGCATCGGAGCAATCGCAATCGGCGACTCATCGGAGGGTTTTCCTTGAGTTGCCTTAGAAAGATTAAAGCCGACTTTTACTCCGAAATCAAATTGTGCGGAAGTCACAGTGATCATTCCAAAAAAGAAAAGAAGAATTATTGAGTTTTTCATGGTTGAGCTTTATGGAAGAAATTTAAATTAAAAGGCATTTTTTACAAAAAGAAGTAGCCGACCGACAATTGAAGAGTACGATTATAAGCGGTCGTATCGAGTTCCTCGCCGCTGATGTCGGTAAATCTCTCCCCGCCGTTGACAAAACTGCGTATGTAACGAATGCCGACCGTAAATTTATCAATCCGGTAATCCGCTCCGAGAAAGCCGCCCACGTCAATCTTTTCATTATCGTTGGTTTCGGTCAAATCAAATCGCTCTCCCTCCGGATTTGTGATGAAAAAACCGAGTAAACAGGACGTCTCCGCACCGATTGTAATGCTGAAATTTCCCGCTTTGTACTTGACTCCGAGCGGCACAGACAGGTATTGATATTCGCTGTCCGTTACAAAAGGTTTGGTGGCGCTGTCGGGGTTTTCGGCTACCCACTTTTCGCCTTTTACGCTGTATAAAGCTTCGACAAGCAACGAAAATTTATCATTCAAACCGAACTCGGATGTCAAACCTGCATGGTAAGCATACAAGTCTTGAAAGTCGATGCCGTAATCATCCGGAATATCGCCCCGCGTGCGGTCGGAAACGTTGACACCCGCTTTTACCCCGACGTTTATTTGTGCGGAAAGAGAGACGGTTAAAAGAAAAAAGAAGAGGATTGAGAAGGAATTTTTCATGATTGAGTTTTATTTTCTGAAAGATTTATTTCTAAAACTCACTCCGAGTTGTCTTATTCTTTCCTTAACAAAATTTTGTCTTTGTGGGGTTTAAGTAGATTCGCAGATTTAGCGGATAAAGCGAATTTGTACGGAGTTTTTGTTCGGCAGCCGAGTATACACAACGCAGAAAAATCAAACCGTGCCCCGACAATTCCAACTATTCCAACAACTCAAACCACTCAAACATCCTATTCTAAAACCTTTTCACACTCTCAATAATATACATCGGTCGTGCTTTCATTTCCTGATAAATATTCGCCAAATAGACCGACATGATGAAAAGATTAAGAAACATCACGGCGAAGAAAACCGAGATGATGACGACGAGGAAAGTCCAACCCGACACCGCTTCGTGGTAGTCGCCGAAAAGGTCGTAATTGGTAATTTTTACCAACAGCGCATTGATAATGACGACGAGGGCAAAGAGGAAAGAAAGGGCAAAAATCCACAGAGACAGGGTGCGAAAGAAAGTAGTAAAAGAAGTGACGGCAACGAGTGAAGTTTTTACCCGGTCATTGAAACCTTTGCTGTAATCGGGCAGCAAGATTTCCGTTTTCAGTGCGGCGGTCGGATAGCCGACGAGGGAATAAATTGCCTTCATGTAGCGCAAATTTTCGCGCAGGCGCAGCAATGAATTTAAAGCCCGCCGCGAGATAATTCGCGTATCGTGCGCCTTTTCATCGACTTTCAAATCCGAGTAATTTTTGAGGACGGAATAGAACATTTTGTAGAAAATACCGACCCGCGTTGCTCGGTTTTCGGCTTGCAGATAAACGATGTCGAAGCCCCGGCGGGTTTGCTCGAAAAGGCGGCTAATCAGCTCGGGTTGCTGCCCGAAAATGCGCTCGAAAATGACGGTATAGTCTCCGTTGGCGCGGTCGAGTCCTGCCAACAGCGCATGGTTTTTATTGACGGGAACGGAAAGATTAAGCAGAAAAATATTGGATTTTAATTCTGCGGATAAGCCCTCGATTTCCGCATCTATGCCCGCGCCGACGGCATTGTTCAGCAAAATTATTTCGTACTGCGTAAATGCGCCGTGCAGCACCTCCCCGACCCCGCGCAGGAAGTCGCCGAGACCGCGAATTTCGGCGGGTCGGTTGACGACGTGGACTAAAGAAACGAAGGTTTGCTGCATAGCGGCGAAGGTAAGAATTATTCAAACTTCCGTCAAGCATAAAAAAGTGTCGAGCGTGGTTTTTTCTTACAGTCCTGCGTTTTTCGTAATTTTACTGCCCGGTTCCGAATGTCCTTATCGGCAAATTTTTTAACCAAAATTTCACAATTTGAAAAATACCAACAGCCCCCAACCCAACAACCCCCTGCACGGCGTAAAACTCGTCGATATGCTCGAATACCTGCATGCCGTGCACGGTTGGAGCGGCATGGCGAAGCGCGTTAATATTCTTTGTTTTAAAAATAATCCTTCCATAAAATCGAGTCTGCGGTTTCTGCGCAGAACCCCGTGGGCGCGGGCAAAAGTTGAAGAATGGTATAAGGAGTCTATTAATGTTGTTTAGGCGTTTAAATTAGTCATTTTTTGTTTAGCAAATCAGTTTTTGAGACCTAAACTTTTAAGCGATTAAATCTGTAAATAGTATAATAAAAACATTTTTCCGGCAAAATTTTTGAACCATACAGTCGCAATAGTTGTATATACATTGAATTTAAAATATTGAACCAATGGACAGAAAGAAATTTATCAAAAATTCGCTGTTAGGCTTGACGGCAGCGACGGTCGTACCGAAAATCGGCAGCGCGAAAACCGCCGAACGAACCGAAATGCCGCAGGTCGGTTTTAATCATTTACCCAATAAAGAGGAAAAAGATATGAAATCTGTATTGCACCGCGCCGACACCCGAGGTCACGCCAATCACGGGTGGTTGGACACTTCGCACACCTTTAGTTTTGCCAATTATCGCAATCCCGAACGCATGCACTTTGGCGTCCTGCGCGTCCTTAACGACGACCGGGTTGCTCCGCAGCGCGGCTTCGGTACGCACCCGCACGACAACATGGAAATCATTTCCATTCCGCTCGAAGGCGCGCTCGAACACCGCGACAGCATGGGCAACCAACACGTTATCAAAAAAGGCGACGTGCAGATTATGAGTGCGGGTACGGGTATTCAGCATTCGGAAAAAAATCGGAATGCGGATGAAGAAGTCCGGTTTTTGCAAATTTGGTTGTTTCCGAAAAAGCGCAATATCACACCGCGTTACGACCAAATTGCTTACGATGAAAAAGACCGCATCAATAAATGGCAGCGCGTGGTCAGCCCCGAAAACGACGGTACGGTGACGATCAACCAAGACGCGTATTTCAGTATGACCAAACTCGAAAAAGGCAAATCTTTGGATTATTCCGTCGCCCGCCCCGGCAACGGTGTGTACGCCTTCATCCTCGACGGCGCGGTAGAAATCGATGGTCAAGACCTCGGCAAGCGCGACGGCTACGGCGTGTGGGATACGGAGCAAATCTGCGTCAAAGCGACGGAGGATGCGGAGGTACTTTTGATGGACGTTCCGATGGAAATTAGTTGACGGTTGTCGGTTGTCGGTTGACCGGCGGCTTAGTTCACTACACAAAAAATCAGAAAGGGTTGCAAAATTAATTTTTTTGCAGCCCTTTTTCTATGCAGCACAAGCTGCCTCCCTCTCCCCTCTCTCCTCGCCCCTCTCACCTTCCCCAAAAAATACACAATTCTGACACCTAAAATACCCTTCCCGGCGTTTGTGAATGTAACTTTGCGTTCTTAAAACAAAAATCTTCCGTTCTTATGAAAAAATCACACATTATTGCCATCGTTATGATTGTCGCTGCCATCGGTATCTTTATCAGCAGCGGTTCGGATATGACAACTTTTTCGACTTTTAAAGAAGCTACCGCTACGCAAAAAGTGGTGAAAGTTTCGGGTGATTTGGTTAAAAATAAAGAGATGTATTACGACGAACAGGAAAATCCGAACCTGTTTACTTTTTACCTCAAAGACAGCGAAGGTCAGGAGCGAAAGGTCATTTTAAACAATGCCAAGCCGCAGGATTTTGAAAAATCGGAGAATATCGTAGTGACGGGAAAAATGCAAAACGACGAATTTGTGGCAACCGATATGTTGATGAAATGTCCGTCGAAATACAAGGATGAAGAGATTTATGTAAAGTCGAAAGAGACTGCTTCGATTATGAATTGAACTCCGTGATTTTTCGTAAAAATTATCTGCGCGGATGGAGAAAAATTCCGGTTCGACCAAATATTTCTTGGCTTTGGTGGTCTTGTTTGCCTTTAATTTTTTGCTGCATCTCAATACGGTGCAACGGGATGTACAAGGTCTGCACAGTTGGCGGCAGTCGCAAACAATGTGGAACATCAGGAATTTTGCGCGGCACGATGCGAATATTCTCAACCCGCGTGTCTGCTCGTTTAACGGTGATAACGATAATCTTTATCGCTACGAATTTCCCGTGATGCAGTGGGGTGCGGCGATGTTGCAGCGGGTTTTCGGAGAAGATATTACTGTGGTGCGGCTGTGGATGTTTTTACTCGGCAGTTGCGGAACGGTCGGTATTTTCGCCCTGATGACGCTGTTACTGAGCAGTAAATTATCGGCTTTGATTACCGCTTTTTTATTTCAATTTTCGCCGATTTTCAATTACTATTCTTTCACCCCGCTGCCCGATATTTTGGCTTTGACTGCCGCGATTTGGTATTTGTATTTTATTGTCAAATATAAGCAAGAGAAAAAAATCGGTCACTTTTTACTTTCCGCCGTTTTTTTGACTTTGGCGACTTTGGCAAAACTTCCGTTTTTGATGTTCGGCAGTGTGACTTTGATAATTTTCGGGCAGGCATTTTTTAAAGACAAAAAGGCAGTCGGAAAAATTTCGCTGCTCGCCGCTGCACAAGCGGTGTTCTTATTACCCGCTTTTGCTTGGTACGCGTGGGTCATGCCGACCTGGACGGGAAATCCCGTTTTGCAGGGCATTTTCGGCGGCGGCTTTTCGATTTTGGAATTTTTCAAACTCATCGGTTTTCATGCCGTCAAAATGTTTCCGAATAAACTGCTGTCCTTTCCGATTTGGCTGCCTTTCTTGCTCGGTATTTTTGTTTTACTCAAAAACCGAACCCGCAATACGTGGCTTTTCGGACTCATCGGCATCACCTTTTTGTATTTGCTGCTGCAACTGAATACCATCGGCAGAGCGCATGATTATTACCTTTTGCCGTTTTTGCCGTGGCTGTTTGTGGTGACGGGTTTCGGGGTAGAAAAAATCAGGGAGCAATTTACGCACGGCAAAGCCGTACTTTTGACAATTTGTGCGGCGAGCGTGGTGTACACTTGTCGGCTGACGCGCGATTGGTCGTCTTTAGCAATGACCGCTTTCAACGAAGACGTTTTTGTACACAGCGAGGCTTTGCAAAATGCCGTTCCCGCCGGTGAGCGATGCATTATTTTGAACGACCGAACGGGATATATTTTCGCTTATCGCATTGACAAACAGGGTTACATTTTTCAAAACGACAAATTGCCGGTAGCATGGCTAAACGCGATGATTACAAAAAACGGCGTAAAATATATGTACTCCGACTCACGCACCTTCGACCAAAAGCCCGAAGTGCAGCCTTATTTACAAGCATTGATAAGTGAAAAAGGCAGTGTGCGGGTCTTTAAATTAACCGCCCCGGACTGAGAAAACACAGCTAAAAAACTCAAAGAATAAATGGAAGAAATACAATATATCGGCGAACATCTGCTGCCCGGTCAAATCGGTAAAGCCTGCGTCATGCTTAGCTTTGCGGCGGCGGTTTTGGCGGCTGTTGCCTATTATTTTGCCACCGAAAAACGCGAAACACCCGAAGCCGACGGCTGGCTGAAAATCGGGCGCACGGCGTGGACGGCGCACGGTATCGGCATGTTCGGCGTAGTGTCGGTGTTGTTTTACATCATGATAAATCACTACTTCGAGTACCGCTACGTGCAGTCGCAGGTCTCGGCGGATTTACCTTTTCAGTATATTTTTTCCGCCTTTTGGGGCGACCAGGAGGGTAGTTTTTTGCTGTGGTTATTTTGGCATGTAGTCTTGGGTTTCGTCCTGATTTTTACCGCCAAAAAATGGGAAGCCCCGGTCATGGCGTCGCTTTCTTTGATACAAATCGTGATTGTCTCCATGATACTCGGTGTGTACGTCGGTTTCGGCGCAGATGCGTTGAAGTTCGGTTCTAATCCTTTCGATTTGCTGCGCGACACCATGGAAGCCCCGATTTTTGCGCAGGCGGATTATGTAACGTTGATAAAAGGTCGCGGACTGAATCCCTTGCTGCAAAACTACTGGATGACCATCCACCCTCCTACCCTGTTTTTGGGTTTTGCCTCGACCTCGATTCCGTTTTGTTACGCCATGGCGGGGTTGTGGACGCGCGAACACCAAGCGTGGCTGAAGCCCGTTTTGCCCTGGGCATTGTTCAGCGGTGCGATACTCGGCACGGGAATTTTGATGGGTGCGGCCTGGGCTTATGAGGCGTTGACCTTCGGCGGCTATTGGGCTTGGGATCCCGTCGAAAACATGTCGCTCGTCCCGTGGATTATTTTGGTGGCGGGTATTCACACCAACCTCATTGCGCGGTCTGCGGGCTATTCGATTAAGGCGACTTACCTTTTTTATGCCTTCACTTTTATCATGATTGTCTATTCGACTTTCCTCACGCGCTCGGGCGTTTTGGGCGATACTTCGGTGCATGCTTTTACGGAAATGGGCTTGGAAAATCAGTTGGTCGCCTTCATCGGCATCTTCTTTTTGCAAACGATGTGGCTGTACTTTTCTCGGATGAAAGGCATTCCCGTTAAGGAAAAAGAGGAGAAAGCAGCGTCCAAAGAATTTTGGATGTTTATCGGTTCGCTGGTGTTGCTGTTTTCGGCGGTGATGATTACGGCTTCGACTTCGCTGCCGGTTTATAATAAAATTCGGGAGGTTTTCGACCCGTTGTTCGAGGGGCGAACGATTGCCGATGCGGTTGACCATTTTAACAAATATCAACTGTGGATCGGTGTTTTTGTGGCTTTGCTGTCGGGTACGACGCAGTTCTTGCGCTGGGGCGGAAAGAATTGGGACGATAAGCGACGTAAGAAATTCATGGTACGCATGGGCGCTGCGTTCATCGTTTCGGCGGCGCTGACGGGTCTGTTGTGTTTGTGGATTAACGCGACGGCGTGGCAGTATATCGTCTTGCTGTTTAGCGGGGTGTTTGCGATTGTGACGAATGCGGACTACGCAATTTTTTACGCCCGCACAAATTTGAAAGCGACGGCTTCTGCTTTGTCACACGTCGGTTTCGGCGTGTTGCTGATTGGAATAATGGCGTCCGGATTGAATAAACGACACATTTCCACCAATCCGTTTGCGCAGCGGGATATGGGTTTGAGTTCGGAAATGCTGGACAAAAATGTGCTGCTGTACAAAAACTTCCCGATGTACATGAGCGGCTACCGGGTGACTTATACGGGCGATACTTTGGTCGGCAATGACCGCCGCTACGATATCACTTACGAAAAACTGGACAGCGTCGGGCGCGTCACGGAAGAATTTGCGGTGCGGCCGACTATCCTTTACGATAATGCGCTGACGAAGGTCGCGGCTTATAATCCGAGTACCAAACATTACCTGCACAAAGATATTTTCACGCACATCGCCACCATCGCCGAGCGCGAGGCGGACATGGAAGTGCGCAAGGAATTTGAAGATACCCTGACGCATTACCGCTACGATTTGCCCTATGATACACCGCTGTCGGTCATCGACACGACGCGCAAAAAGGGTCCGGACGGTACGCCGGAAACCTATTACCTCAAACACGAAATCGAGTTAATCGAAATCACGGAAAGCCCGAACCGCCCCGACTACGAGCCGGAAGAAGGCGACCGCATCATCGGTGCCAAACTGAAAATCACCCCACAAATCGCGGACACGGTTTTCTACGCCAACCCGATGCTGGTCTTGCGCGGCGCACGCGTCTATACCTATCCGGATCAAATCGACCCGATAAATATGCGTCTGCGTCTGCACCCGGATTTGATCGATTTGACCTTTCCGCCGGAGTCGGCATTGAACTACGAAGCCAAAACCTTCGGCATCGGCGAGACGCAAACCATCGGTAATCTGCGCGTGACTTTCCAAAATGTATTCTCCAATCCGGAACATCCGAGCTACGTCGCACAGGAAGGCGACCTCGCCGTCGGCGGCAATATCAAAGTCGAAAACCTCAGCAACGGCGTCACGGAAATTTTGCAACCGCTGTATATCATCCGCGAAGGCAGACCCTTTGTCGTTAAAGATTCGGACAACCGAACGGGCGCACACGTTCTCTTCGAGTCCATCAATCCGGCGACGGAGTCCTTTGCTTTGCGCGTAGCGGAAGCACCCGCGACCCAAAATATCGTGCCTTTGGAAATCAGCACGAAGAGTTACCGCACGGATTATATTGTCTTGGAGACGATTGTTTTCCCCGGTATCAATTTGGTTTGGTTGGGCAGCATTATGATGATGGTCGGATTGACGGTGGGTGTCTTTCAGCGAAAACGCGGGATTTAGAACGAGATTATTTTTTCGGAAAAGCCGAGCGCGGATGTGCTCGGCTTTTTTTGTCAACAACTCGACCTCCGTAGAGATGCTGCACTGCGACGTCTTACCACGAAACGAGTGTTTTTGCCTCTGTTGTGTTTCTTTCTCATCCTACTGCCGGTTGTGTTTTTTCATGGCAAGACGTTCCGATGATACGTCTTTACGATTTTTCATTTCGTTGATTACCTGACTTTTGTAGAGACGTTGCATGGCGACGTCTTTCCCGGGAGAGAGTAATTTTACCTCCGTTGTATTTTCATGAGAACCTATTGCCAATTGCGTTTTTTCAGTCCCACCGTTACGTCTCTACGATTTTTCATTTCGTTAATTATATGACTCTTGTAGAGACGTTGCACTGCGACGTCTTTCTCCGGCGGTGTAATTTTACCTCCGTTGTATTTTTTATCAAAATCTATTGTCTATGATGTTTTTTCATGGCAAGACGTCCCGATGGTACGTCTCTACGATTAACAGGGCGTATTTATAGTGAATTTTTCTGCGCGATAGTTTAAATGCTCTAACCTTAGACGCGTTGTCATGCGTCTCTACAAAAAAACCGATTAGGGTTATCATCACCGAACAGGTCAGAAAAATATCCCAACCCACCTATCAACCATCAACCAACATCCACCAACCAAAAAAATGCCCTTTCCGAAATAAATCGAAAAGGGCTGTTCACTAAATGTTGGATTATAATTTGTTGCGTCGTAAAGACGAATGTGCGTTTGTTAACGGGGTCGAAAGCCGTGACAATGTAAATTATTTTTGCAGAGAAAAAGTAAAAACGGTGCCTTCATTAAAAACGGAGGCTACACTGATGGTACCGTGGTGCTGATTGACTACTTTTTTACAAATCGCCAAACCGATGCCCGTACCTTGATAAACCTGTTTTCCGTGCAACTTCTTAAACATTTCAAAAATCTTACCGAAAAACTCTTTTTGGATGCCGATGCCGTTATCTTTGAAAGAAATTATGCGATGTGTCTCGGTTTCTTCTCCGCTTATCAGCACTTCCAACGGGCGATCGGGGTGTCGAAATTTGATAGAATTGGAAAGCAAAGACTCGAATAACAGACGTATTTTTTCTTTGTCGCCCGTAATAACCCCGTCCATATTTTGCACGGTCAGTTTTCCGCCGACGGCTTTTATGGTTTTGTGTTGCATTTTTTTCAACATAAACAACATAGTCGGAAAGTGAATTTCCTGTCGCTGATGCGGTCGGGAATCGAGTTCGGAGTAGCGCAGCAGGTCGTCGATGAGGTTATTCATACCCCTCACGCCGTTCATGATGAAGGACAAATATTCTCGCCCCGTGTCGTCGATAAAACCGTGACATTGGCGATTGAGTAACTGTGAGAAGTTGCCGATAATGCGCAGCGGTTCTTTTAAATCGTGGGATGCAACGTACAAAAAATCTTGCAACTGCTTTCCCATAATTATCAATTTTTTCCGTTCTCTTTCTCTTCGCATTTGCTCTGCGGGCTGCTGTTTTTGCAACTCGCTGTTTAACTTTTCCTGCGTTATATCCTTTAATATTAAGACCCCGGCATTATCGACCGTCGGATTATTTTTAACAATCGACACCGAAAATCGGAAAGGTATTTCTCCTTGGTAAAGGTAGTCGATTTCCGCCCCGAACTCATGACAATCCGTATGATTTAAAGCATCGGGTATTTGTCGCAACGACTGTTCGTCCCATATCGGCAAAGTCAATAACGAGGTGTTGACGGGGTCATAATTGCTGAAACCGGTCAATTGATAAAAAGAGGAATTAACTCGATAAATAGTTAGATTTTCGTCGAAAAATGCAACCGCATCCGTTTTTTCGAGGTTTCTTCGCGTATTATTTAATTCCGGACTTTTAGTTGGTAAATGTGCGCTGATGATGTTCATTTCTTAATATTTACATCTGTATCCTCGGTTTATCAAACCACAGCCCGGTCATTTTACCATGACAGGTCGGCATGACAGTCGGAAGATTGAACAAAAACATTTAGCCGATGCATTTATTCACAAAACGGAACGACAGAAAGGATGTATGACCGTTTCATTGACAAAAGTAATCGAACCGCCGCTAAGTTAATTTACCCGTTATAAGAGTTTGTGACAAGGCAGTAATGACGGTCTTTGTCGTTTTCAAACGCAAAACACCGATAATTCAGGAAAAAAAGGTTGCGATTAGTGACAATTTCACACGAATAAAAAAATCTATGCGAGAATTTGTAATTACCGACATTCACGGCTGCCGTGCCTCGTTTCAAACTTTGTTGGAAAAAATAGAGTTCGGAAAAAACGACAAACTGTTTATTCTCGGCGATAACATCGACCGCGGTCCCGACAGTAAAGGCGTTATCGACGACCTGATGCAGTTGGAAGCTAACGGCCACGAGGTGCATTGTCTGCGCGGCAATCACGAGGAGGAAATGCTCGCGGCTTACGACTCTTATTCCTCCGCCGGGCACTGGTGGCGTTGGGGCGGCAAAGAAACTACGGCATCTTTCGGCTTTCATACCCTTGTCGATTTACCGCTCATTGAAGATAAATATTGGAATTGGATGGGAAAATTGCCGTGGTACATCGAACACGAAAATTATTTGATGGTGCACGCGGGTTTTAATTTTGCCGCAAAAAAGCCTTTTTCCGATAAAGAAAATATGCTGTGGATTCGGGATTGGTACCGAGACATTGACTACGATTTTTTGGGCGAAAGAATTATTTTGCACGGACACACACCGCGCCCGGAGGCGGAAATTCGGGCACAGCACAAAAATTTGGCTGAAAATCAATATCTCGACCTCGACTGCGGCTGCTATGCGGATAAAGAAGGCATGGGCCGACTCTGCGCTTATGAATTGAAAAGCGGGCGGCTGTTTTTTCAAAAACGTCTCGACAAAGTGACTTGGAGTCGATAAATTTTACTCCGAACATCGTGTACACATTGTTCAAGTACGATGTTTGCTGATTTGCCTTTATTGTTCCCTCTACAAATAAATAACTACTTTGAGAAGACACAAAAACATACTGTTTTACCTGCTGCCGGCGGTGTGCTTTTTTCTGTCGGCATCGACTTTCGCGGCGGCTCAATCTTCCGAAATTTATCTAAAATTTGCGATAGAATTTACCGATAAAAACAACCCTTCCTTTTCTTTCGATAAGCCCCTCGCCTACCTTTCGCCGCGTGCCGTACAGCGTCGAAAAAACTTCGCTATTCCCCTCACCGCTTCTGATTTTCCGGTCAATTCACAGTATCTTACAGGTCTGCGCCCCTTCATCGAAGAAATTTGCGTCACTTCCAAATGGCTCAACACTGTCTTGGTGATTGCCGCTGCCGATAACCGAGAAGCAATGGAAAAATTACCCTTCGTCAAATCCGTAAAATACGTCGGCAAATCGGGGAGACCGCGCCTGCTGCTGCGGCGCGGCGGTAAAAATGCGGACGAAAAACCGCCCGACGAAAAAACGGAAAATCCTTACGGTTTCTCGGAATTTCAGAACAGGTCCCTCAATCTGCCGCCGCTGCACGCGCAAAATTATCGAGGGGAAGGCATGTTGATTGCCGTACTCGACGGCGGATTTACCAACGGCGATATCATGCCTTTTTTTGACAAAGCAAGGCACGAAAATCGAATATTGCCCGGCTACGATTTTGTCGAAAATGACGATTACGTTTACGAAACGACGGCGCACGGCTCGCAGGTTTTGTCCGTCATGGCCGCAGACATTCCGCACGTAATGGTAGGCTCTGCGCCCGATGCGGCCTACGTTTGCCTCAAGACGGAGGACAACAGCGGCGAATACCCGGCGGAAGAAATGAACTGGGTCGCTGCCCTCGAATACGCGGACAGCATCGGTGCCGATATTGTCAATTCTTCTTTGGGCTACACCGAGTTTTCGGATGAAAGTTTGAGTTACAACTACCGGCATTTGGACGGCAAAACTTCCTTGGCTACCCGTGCGACCGCTTTCGCCTTTCAAAAAGGCATGATAGTCGTCAACAGCGTAGGAAACGAAGGCGACACCCCGTGGAAATATTTGGATGTGCCCGCCGACGGGGAAAATGTCTTGGCGGTAGGTGCAACCGACCCGGCGGGTTACAAGACGAAATTTTCGTCTTTCGGACCGACCGCCGACGGGCGCATTAAACCCGATGTTTGCGCATTAGGAAAAGAAATTGCCGTCGCCTCGGTGTACAGCATCAAAGTCAACGCAACGAAGGGCACTTCCTTTTCCGCGCCTCTGATAGCCGGGGCGATAGCCTGTCTGTGGCAGGCAGTCCCCTACCGCAGCAACGCCGAAATACTGGATGCCGTCCTGCGCAGCGGCGATCGCGCAGACCGACCGGATAACGAAACGGGCTACGGCACACCCGACTTTGCGAAGGCATTGGAAATGTTGAGATAGGTAAAAAAGCGAGCAAAAAAAAACTCCTACATCAAAGACGCAGGAGCACTAAACATACTATGAGAAAACTACACGATGCAAAGTAAAGGTTTAGCGCGGAAAAAAATTAACGAAAATTAGGGAGTGACAAGGAGGAGCGGTAAACGGTAGATTTCGCTTAGAATACGGGAAAAACTAATATGGAAAGGCAGGTAAAGAAGAAGCGAAAAACTTAATAAAGTTAATATTTTTTAATGCGTAAATATTTGAATGACAGATACATATTTCTTTTTGACGATTTATTTTCTGTCCGGCACAAAATTAGCCTTAGTCATTACGTCGCCGGAAAAACGAGCGCAAAAAAAAATCCTGCCCTTGATTAGATTATCCGAGGCAGGATTGAAAAACATACTATGAGAATTTTTTTCACGGAAACTGTTTTATACTTCCGCTGATTGTCTTACTTTTACGGAACGGTAGCGTTTTATGAGGAAACGGTAGATTGGAAAGCGTCACCGTTTTTTTCGTATTCGGTTTTAGCGTTTTTTGTTTTTGGAGAAAAAAAACCCTGCACCTCAGGAGGGAAACGAAGTGCAGGACGATTAAACAAACATACTATGAGAAAACTGAACGCAAGATATAATCTATTTTTCATATTTAAAAATTTTTATATAAAAAAGTCCTAAAATAAAAGCGAACGGTCAGTTTGGCTTAGAATACGGTCACTTCTCCGCACATAAATTACACTGAAATACTTAAAATTCAGCAGCACAGAACTGCTTGAGAAAATTACACACACAGTTTTTTACAAAAGCGACGGATACTCTCCGTCGCTTTTTTTTTTACCGGTGTTGCATAAAAAAATACCGCAACGAACTCAATCATTGCGGTATTTTTTTTCAAAAGTGAAGGAAAATCACCGAAAACGGATTACTTATCCGAACGGTCGGTTTTCATCATTTTATCGGAAGTTTTCTGTCCGTTCAGTTTTTGCAAACTGTCTTTCGCGGCATCGAAAAAATTGTAAATAATCGGTGCTTGATCGGTCAGCATTTCCGAAGATTTTAAGTTTTTAGCCACCTGCATCACACGCGAGTCGTTTTTCATTTTACCCATTGCATTGATGATTTCGGCAGCGGCAATAAAAGCTTCGCTTGTCAGATCAGCGTGGTCGGTTTCTTTCCAGTTCTTCGTAATTTCGTTTGCATTATTTCTAATGACGGAAATCTTTTGTGAAAAACCGGCAATTTCAATATTTTTGTCTTGCTGCATGGCTTCCAAAGCATTCGTCAATGACATCAAACCGCTGCGAGTGTAATCATGGTACACATTTACCTCACCGTTTCGCTTGGTGTTGTTCACCCAATTCACAAAACCGTTGATTTTTTGTTGCGTACCTTTTGAAAAAGTCGAAGTTGCAGACATTTCATTATTCCTGTTATTGTTCTGCATTTCGATTTCATAAATTTTCAAAACCGACAACTGCGGTACAATACTCATCAAAGAGTTCATCATCAGACGGTTTTCTACCGCATCTTCATACAGGTAAAATTTTGCGGCTTTATCCACACCGATAATATCTTCCAAACGGTCGAATTGGTCTTTTTTCAACTCGGCACCGTCATTGATGATTTCCCAGTAATCTTCGATAAAATCAGCGCGGTCTTCCTGTTCGTTTTCAAAGTCGTCGTCTTCCGCCAACTCTTCGCGCAAATCTTCCAACAAATCCATACGACGTTCCAAAAGCGCTTCTTTATCTTTCATGTAAGACATATATGCACTCGTAAAACGGGCACTTTCTTTATCGTTCAAGTCCAAGGCTTTCACCATGGTATTACGCATGTCCACTTTCATTTTCGAGTCGATGTAGCGTTTGTAATCTTCATCCGAAACGTTTTTATCGGCTACTTTCACCTTACTGTCGGCAGGTTGCATCTCAATTTGCAACTGACCGTTCACGACACTTTCGGGGAGCAGCATGCTCAAAAAATCTTGTGATGCGTAACGATTAAAGGCATCGTCCCAAATGAAAAACTGCATGGTTTTTTCCAAACCGATTTTGTCTTCCAGTTTATCGTAAGCATCCTTACGGTCTTCCGATTCGTCGATTTCGATTTCCAAAAAGTCTTCGATGTAATCGGCGCGGTCTTCGTTTTGGTTGGCCACACTGTCGTCTTCCTTCATTTCTTCACGGAAGCGTTTAATCAAATCTTTTTTGCGTTGGTAATATTTATCGCCTTCGGCGGTGTAAGAAGTGTAGAAAAAATCAAAACTGTTGATTTCATCTTCGTTTAAATCCAAAGCTTCGATGGTTGCGTTGCGAAAATCCATCTGCGCTTTAGCACTCAGATATTGGCGAAAGTCCGCAAACATATCTGCTTGTGACTGTTCTTTCACTTTCATCTGTGCATTCATGCTGCCGACAAAGCAGAAAAATGCCAGTATTAATAATGAGAAATTTTTCATGTGTTGTAAATTTTTTTGGTTAGAAAAATAAGTGCGATTTTGCCGGCGGGCATAAAAAAATCCGTACGCTTTTCAGGCGTTCGGACGTAGGCACGAGGCGCGTCGCTTTGGAGATACAACGCAGACCCCGGGGGGTGATGTTCATTTAACTGCCGAATTTTATTTTGCGACAAGTAACGGCGACTTTCAAGTCGTCCGAAAAAAATCAGCCGATACGCCTCACGATGAGACTTATCGGCTGAAAATTTACGATCCTGAAATTACACCTGCAAATTATTCTCAAAGAGAAAAAACACAGAATTACGTTTTTGATACCGGTAAAAAAAATCCGCTAATGCAGTAATTTCTAAGTTCTTGACAGCTTTTTTATCATTGGTCACGTAGATTTTACGAAGTAAAATCCAAATCATAACCAATCATTAGAATCATAAAAATCAGGTTCAAAAAAAAAGTATCGGCAACTAATAAATCATTGCAATAATCCACCATCCGTCAACTACCACCCACCAACCATCTCTAATCCACCCGCAACACCAAGCCCTTCAGATAACTCCCCTCCGGGTGAAACAGATTAACCGGGTGATCGGCCGGCTGCGAAAGGTGGTGCAGCACCCGCACATTGCGCCCCGCCTCGATGCCTGCCGCCGTAACGGTATCGTAAAAAAGCTGTCTGTCCACCACCTGCGAGCAGGAAAAAGTAAAAATGATGCCGCCCGGCGCGACTTGCTTAATCGCCAGAGCATTCAGGCGTTTGTAGCCTTGCACGGCATTGTGTTTTTTGCGGACATTCTTGGCAAATGCCGGCGGGTCCACCACCATGACTTCGTAAGTACGCGTATTATTTTTCAAAAATGCCATAACATCTTCCGCAAAGCCCTCGTGTGCGCCCCGATCGCTCGGATTGAGCGCGATATTCTTCTCCGTCCACTCGATGGCTTTCTTGGAAACATCGACCGAGTGTACCACATTCGCGCCCGCCGCCAGTGCGTAAACCGAAAATCCGCCGGAGTAAGAAAAGGCATTCAGCACGGTTTTATTTTCCGCGTAGCGACTCAACAAATCACGGTTATCGCGTTGGTCTAAGAAAAAACCGGTCTTTTGTCCTTCTTCCCAATTTACAAAGAAATTGTGTCCGTTTTCCTTTACCACCTGCTGCCCCGCCTCGCCGTAGAGGTAGCTGTCCGTCACGCCGAGACTGTACGGCTGACTCAGACTCGCCTGACTTTTATCGTAAACCGCCGTCAGTTTTTGCCCTAAAACTTTGCGCAGCGCGAGCGTCAGTTCCTTGCGCACCTTGTGCATGCCGACCGAGTGGCATTGCAACACGGCAGTGTCACTATACACATCCACTATCAGACCCGGCAGCCCGTCGCCCTCCGCGTGTACTAAGCGATAGCAGTCCGTATCCGCACTGTCCGCCACGCCCACTGCCCGACGATGCCGATACGCCGCCGCAATTTTTTGTTCCCAAATATCCGCCCCGATTTCCGCATCCGAAAAACTGAACAAACGCAGCGCGATACTGCCGTCGGCATAATGCCCGGTTGCCAAAATATTATCCGCTCCGTCTTCCAGGCGGACAATCTCACCGCTTTCGGGCTTTCCGTCGGGAAAAGCGTGAATTGCTCCCGAAAATACCCACGGGTGACGCCGCTTAACGGCTTCCAATCTCTTTCTCTTTAGTATGACTCTTTTCATGCCGCGAAGATAGATAAAACTATTTACGAATTACGATGTACGATGTACGAGGAGTCCGAGCTTCGTTTTTTGAGTCTGTTGATAATGCCGGTATTTTTTTGTTCTCAAATTTATTATTACAGTTATTTTTTGAATCCCGGCGTTCCTTCTAAAGAGTAAATAACACAGAAACTATAATCCGGGGAGAGATAATTCAAACCTGCGGCAATCCCCAACCCCCAAGAACCGTCCCCTCGTAAATCGTACATCGTAATTCGTACATCAAACCGGTATTGTGAAGAAAAACCGACTCCCCTCACCTTCTTCCGACTCTACCCAAATGCGACCGCCGTGCAAATCGACGATTTTGCTGCAATGCGACAAGCCGATGCCCGTGCCGTCGTACTCTTTATTTTGGTGAGCGCGTTGAAAAATGACGAAGACTTTTTCGATGTACTCGGGCTTGATGCCGACGCCGTTGTCGCTTACGCAAAAGACGTAGTTTTCCTTGGTCTCGCGGGCGGTGACACGGACTAAGGGTTCGGCATTTTTGGCGGAAAATTTGACGGCATTGTGTATCAGATTTTGCAGTAACAGCCGAAATTCGGTTGCATAGCCCTTGATGAAAGGCAGATTCTCACTCGTCACGGTCGCGTTTTTCTTCTTGATAAATTCCTGCAAATCCGAGCGTACCGCCGCCAGCGTTTGATTGGTGTCGATGCGTGAAACGGTTTTTTCTCGTCCCAAGCGCGAAAAATCGAGCAGACCTTTCACCGAATGATTCATGCGACCGGCGGCTTTGGAAATAAAATCGAGTAATACTCTTCCTTCGTCATCGAGTTTATCGGCATTTTCTTCACGCAGTATCTCGGAGAAGTTGACAATGGTACGCAGCGGCTCTTGCAGGTCGTGTGACACGAGGTAAGCAAACTCTTCGGTTTCTCGATTTTTTGCTTTCAAGGCAGAATATTGTGCGGTCAATTCCCGCTCTTTCAGTTTGTTTTCGTGGATATCGAAATAAACATTCAGGGTTTTCTGTTTACCTGTATCGTCGGGCTGAAAGGTGACCACCGTGAGATTGACGTAGCGAAATCCGCCGCTTTTCAACCAAATTTTAGCTTCGGTTTTGTACATAGACCGATTTAGTACCTTATCTAAGATGTAACTTTTTACCGCTTCCGGATTTTTGGTACGTTGTAAGGTCAAAATTTCCTTGCCCAGCAATTCTTCTCGCCGGTAGCCCGTCGCTTCGCAAAATGCGTCGTTCACGTAGGTATAAATAAAATCTTGGTCGGTTATCGTGACCATGGCTCCGGTATTTAAGGCGCGTTCGAAGTACTTAAATTTGCGCTCGGAAATTTCCAACTCCCGCTGCAAAGTTTCTCTTTTCAAAGCCTTTACATCTTCATTCTGACCGAGAAATAAAACGTACAATAAACTACCCAGAATACCGACTACCGTAAAGCAGAGTATCGCAAAATTGACGGAAACCGAGCCGTATTCTATTACACACAATAAAATAAAAGACGCGGCGGTAGTCACCAAAACAATAAAAGGAGCTAACTTGCCGACGAGATTTCCGCCCGCCGATTTTTTGTTGTATAGTAAAACGGAGTCGTCGGGGTCGAGGTAAAAGCCGAAAAAATGGGTAACCAACCTCATGCAAATCCAAGAAACGAAAGAAGTTCGACCTAAATAGTAGGTCTGCTCTCCGACCGTCTGCAAAACGCAGGTAATAACGCCCGCCGCCGCCGCAAAAGACAGCAGCAGCAAAAAAAACCGAATTACTTTGACGGGAAAAGTCGCAATCTTACTCAGATAAGACAGACTGAGACCGAAGGTGAAAAAAGCGAATATCTCGGGCAGGGTCAGAGAAAAAAAATCGCCGACAGCGGGAGGAACGGCGGAGGTGAACCGGACAAGCAATGAAACGACCGCTGCGGAAAGCAATAATGCGGACAAAAATTTAGTAAAGCCGGACGCAAATTCAGCGGATAAGCGGGTACGCAAAAACCAAATCGCCGTCGCTGTGTAGAGGAGAAGCGCGAGCGGAGAGGCAGCCGTCCCGTTCGGTAAAATGAGTTTTAGAAAATTGACACCTGCAATCAGTCCCGCTGCCGCACAGCAGATGATTAATAAAATTGCAGTACTTCCGAGTTTAATCTTCTTGTTAAAATCCGCAATACCTGACCCTGTCATGAGTGTAAAACTGTTTATTTGTTAGCGGTCGTAAAAGTAAGAAAAAACATTTTTCGACAAAACTTAAACCCGTTTTTTTTTCATTGTGTCGGTATTTGACAAAATAAACTTTGTATGATATTTGCATTGGAAAAAATGAGAAACGTGTTTAAAATAACGATGTCGGTATTTTAAATTTGTAAAACCGGTTTTCGCTATTACTACCCATCTTTTCATTTCTGATAAATAAACTGCCTTATCGACTTGATAAATTACAACGGAAACCTGCTTGACAGAAACCAAAACGGTCTGTCTTTCGCCAATCGGGCTTTTCGCTACGGCGACGGTATTTTTGAAAGTATGCGCATGGTTAACGGCAAAATTCCTTTGCTCGACCTGCACATCGACCGGCTGCTGCGCGGTATGAAAGCCTTGCGCACAGAGATGCCTGCACACTTTAATTCCGACTTTTTCAGAGAAGAAATCGAAAAAATTACCCTCGGTCAGTTTCTTGATTTACGCATCCGCCTTTCGGTGTTTCGGACGGAAGGCGGACTGTACACGCCGACCGATAATCGCCCCGGATTTCTGATAGAATGCACTGCTTCCTCAGGCAGTTTTCCGCACAACGAAAAGGGAATTTCTCTGACCTTTTACGATGAAGTCCGTATTTCCGACAACCATACTTATAATCGCCTGGCAGGTGTAAAATCCGCCAATGCCCTACCCTATGTTCTCGCCGCACAGCACGCTCGCACCTACGGATTTACGGAGTCTTTCCTCTTTAATACCCGCGAAGAGGTTGCCGAAACCCAAGCAAGCAACTACTACTTGTGGGACGGCGAAAAGCTGCTGACTCCGAGTCTCAAAACCGGTTGTGTGGCGGGCGTCATGCGGGAATTTTTGCTGCAAAATATACCAAATCAGGGAATGAAAATAAATGAAATCGACAGCCCGCAACCGAAAGATATTTTTAATGCAAAAGGCATTTTGTTGACTAATGCCGTGCAGGGAGTCCTTTGGGTGAGAAAGGTCGATTTTATCGAGTACGATAAGCCGACTTGCTTTGAAGCCGTCTATCAGATTTTATCCGAATTAACGTAAAAAATTCCTTTTCTTCGTTGCAATTATTAAAATCCGAAATATTTAATATGTCAGAAAATTTTGGAAAAGTAAAATAAAAGTCAAGAAAATCAGATAAAATCTGTAGCATAGTCGTTTTTGTCGGCGTTCGTCGAAAAAGCCTCGTACATTATCCCGAAACAAACTATCTTAGAGCATTCATACGTTGTATTATAAAATTCCGAAACAATGCTCGTTACCTTATATCCTGTATTTTTCCTCATTGCCGTTTTGGCATTAACCCTGTGGTATTTTCAGCAAAGTCGCGGTAAAAATGTCCTTTTTGTTCAATTGCTTTTATTGGCGGCTTTGATCGGATGGGCAGCTTCGCTGTACCTTTCCGCCGGTGCTTTTCAGGTTAAATTACCGCTGTTCATCCGCGACATGGTAATGATGGCGGGAGTGCCTTATGCGATGCAAATGTTTGCGAAAAATAAAATTGCTTTTGCATTTATTTTGGCGGCTTTGCTCGGTATATATTACGGCTTCGGTTGGGATATTTGGGAAGAAAGTTTGCGGACTGCGGCGGTACGGGAAGAAACAAGAGCAGCAAACAACGACAATACTTTTGAACTGCTGACGGAAATCAAAAACGGCAAACAAGCCGCTGATTTACAGGCGATTGCCGATAAATATGATTTAATCGTCGAAACGGCATTTACTTTAGCAAACGGTGCGAATACCGACTTGGACGACTACGTTGCGGTCGATATTCCCGCGCATAATTTATCCCGCAAACAGGAAATCATCGACGCACTTAATCGCAGCGGACTGACCGACTGGACGGAAGAAAACGAAACCGTCAACCTTGACGACCCGGTCTCGAATTTGAAAAAACTGCCTGCAGTAAATAAAAAATTCGGCGTCAATGACCCCGACCTCGGCAAACAGTGGGCGATGGAAAAACTCGGTGCGGATAAACTCTATAAACTCTTAGCCGACAATAAAATCAGACCGCAGCGCAAAGCCCGCATTTTCATCCTCGACACCGGCGTAGATGCCACACACGAAGACCTCGCCGACCGCTACCTTTCGCACAAAAAGAAATACGACACCGACAAACAAGGACACGGCACGCACTGCGCGGGCATCGCCTCGGCGGTTACACATAACAATAAAGGCATTGCTTCGCTTTCCCCCGACAATGATTTTACTCAAATCACGAGTATTAAAGTTCTCAGCGACTTCGGCAGCGGCACGCAGCGCGGCATCATCAACGGCATCTTAGAGGCGGCGGACAACGGGGCGGATGTCATTTCTATGTCGCTCGGCGGGCGCAGCAACGACAGCAAACAGCGGGCTTATAAACAAGCGGTGGCTTACGCGCAAAAAGCGGGCGCGGTCGTCATCGTCGCGGCGGGCAACGGTGCGGCGAATGCCAAAAATTTCGCGCCGGCGGGCGCACCGGGCGTCATCTGCGTCAGTGCGGTCGATACGCTGCTGCGCAAGGCGAATTTTTCCAACTCGACCCAAGACGTAAAAATGGGTATCGCCGCGCCGGGTACGCTCATTCACAGTACCTTTCCCGATAACAAATACGTCGCATTTAACGGCACCTCGATGGCAACTCCCTACGTGGCGGGTTTGGCGGGCATTTTGAAGAGCCTACAACCCGACTTGACGACGAAAGAAATTTATAAAATATTAAAAGAAAGCGGTACAGACACGGCAAATACGGAGTTGACGGGTAAGTTTATACAGCCTGCGGCGGCGGTAAAAATGTTAGTTAAATAGCCTTTTACCGGGTTGCTGAATCTTTATTCATCAGACAAAAAACGATAAAGCCGGTCATTGCCAAATATACCGGCGTATGACAGAATATTATTTAGCGGCGATACCATTCAAAAATATCTTTCCTTAAACGACGAACAGCAGCCGTTAACTCAAACGGAGTCCGGACTTGCTTTCACATGATGGTAATATTCCGACACTACCGGGATAAATACTGATATTTCCTGTTTACCGCTTCGGCTTCTGACCTGAACGTTTTTTTTGGGATAAAAATAGACAGCCAAACCCTTGTCTTTTCAGTAAGAAACTTGTTGAATGACAGCCCCGCCGGTTGCCCGGTTCGTTCCCGCCGCATACACGACCGGCAAAACCGATAATTCTCCCGCTTCCGTTCATCAACAAAATCCTGCCTTTCACAAACAAACACCCGCCGTTCGTTTAATCTAACATTACATTCACGAAATCAACGATTTTTTTCTGCAATCTCATCCTACCTTTACAGCACCAAATAAACAAATACTACACACTTTTTGACCTACTTTTTATTCCCCGAACAGTCACTCCGTTAATCTAAACGAAAATCAAATGAAAACAAACACTTTACACATCGGCGGGATTTTCCTGCTCTTTACCCTTTGTCTGCTTTCGTTCCGCACGCTCTCGGCGCAGGACATCGAGTCCGTTGCCAAGGACAAGTCGTTTAAGATTTCGGGCAGCATCAACCTCAACCTCGGACTATACGACGCCTACGGCATCGACCCGCGCCGCGACCGCTTTTCGTATCTCGTATCGGGCATGGTCAACCCACGGCTTTTCGGCATCGACACGCCGATGAGCGCGGTGTACAGTCAGCAGGAAACGGTTTTTTTGCAGCCGTTTAATCAGTTCGGTATCAGTCCGTCTTACAAATGGGCAAAACTGCATCTCGGCTACCGCGCCCTTTCCTATTCGCCTTTTACTTTGAACGGGCATCTTTTTCTGGGAGTCGGTACGGAACTGACGCCGACGCTCAAACGCGGTCCCGTTAATCTGCGCGTATCCGCCATGTACGGGCAGTTTCGGCGGCCGGTCGAGCCTTTATTTGCGCAGGAAAACGGCGGACAGGCTTCTTACCGCCGCATGGGCTACGCGGCGAAGTTTGGTTTTGTCGGTAAGAAAGAAACCGCCAATTACATCGACTTCAGCCTGATTAAAGCGGAAGACCGCCTCGGCAGCATCGACGAGCCGATTAACAACGTTGCGCTGCTGCCCGAAGAAAATTTGGCGTTAGGCGTGACGGGTCAATACCGCTTATTCAAAAAATTGGTTTTCAACGCCGATTTCGGTACCACCGCCCTCTCCCGCGATACGCGCACAGAACGCAGCACCGAGTCGGTTAAGGGAGTATTCAACGCCTTCAACGGACTGTACACCAACCGCGCTTCCACCATTTTTCGCAATGCCGTGAAGGCAAAAATCACCTACGCACCGGGGGCTTACTCAATCGGCGTACAATACAGCCGCATCGACCCCGAGTACCGCACGCACGGTTCTTACTTCTTTTTGAATGACGTGGAAGATTTCACTTTTAACGCCGCGACGCAGTTGGCAAAAGGTAAAATTCGCATCGCGGGTAATATCGGTTTGCAGCGCAATAATTTGGACGAAGAAAAAAGCACGACCGGCAATCGCGTCATCGGCTCCCTCAATTACAGCCACAACCTGACCGACAATTTCAACTACAACATCACCTACTCCAACTTCAGTAGCTCCGTCCTCGTAGCGCGCGATTTGCTGACGGACAGCCTTAATCTCTACCAAGTCACCCGCAGTCTTTCGGTGGGTGCGGGTCTGCAAATCGGCACGGAAAAACGCCCGCAGTCCGTTACGCTCAATCTCTCGCGCCAAACGGGTAACAGCCGCGACGAGTATTTTATCAACGAGTCGCAAAACGATTTTTATAACGTGACGGCAAACTACGCTATCATCCTGAAAGAGACCGGTTGGACCTTCCAAACGGGCATCAACCTCGCCCGCAGCATCGCCGAAAATACGGGTACGCGCAACTTCGGTCCGAGCTTCAGCGTCGGTAAGCATTTCCTCGATAAAAAGCTGCAAGCCCGCTACGTCACCACTTACCTCAACGCCAAAACGGACACTAACAGCTTCGGCATTTTGAACAATCGACTAAATCTCAATTACCGCGTCGGCAAAAAGCACATGCTCAAATTCGGTCTCGGTTTACTCAATAAAATCGACGATTTGAACGGTTACTCGGAAGTGCGAGGCACGGCGGGGTACAACTGGAGATTTTAATTAGTTGCCGGTTGACCGCTGTCGGTTGACCGTCTTCACCAAATGAAAGCAGCGTTTTTACCAATAAGCAGCAAATAATGAAAACGATATACACCATACTTACCTTGTGTTTGTTAGCCTGCGGTCTGTCCGCACAAAACGGCATCTACCCCATCACGACCACCGTGCAGATTAACCCGCCTGCCACGACTTACCTCACGGATTTTATAGTGCCGGGGTCGAATAAACTGGTCGTCAATCTCTTCATGAACGACTTCAACGAACCCGAATACGACGTTCGTTTGCAGGTCAGTATCGAGGGCAACGGGATTTCTTTGGTCTCTAACCCTGGTTTTCTGCCCGCACCGACTACCGTTAATCCCGGCGGCAATCTGCTGACGGGCAGCGACTTAGAGGAATACCTCAACCCGGTCAACATGATTGTCAACGGCATCAACCCCGTGGAACTGTTGGAAAACGGCAGCGGATTGCCCGAAGGTATGTACACGATTTGTGTAACCGCCTTCGATTATCGCCGCCCCACGGTGCAGCTTTCTTTGCAAAACTGCAACAACCCCGTGCTGCTCAAAAACTACCCGCCTATCCCGGTTTTCCCGGCTTGCGGCGCGACCCTGCCCGTGCAGGACGGCAGCCAAAATGTCTATTTTCAGTGGCAGCGCAACGCCGACGCGAGCATTCAAGCCGAATACTTTTTGACCATTGTGGAAGTGCCGCCCGGCATCAGCGACAATCAGGCGATTTTGAGTGCCAACACCCCCATTCTCGACGCCGAACCGGTCATGGGGACTTCCTTCAACTACGGCGTAGATCAACTGCCGCTGGAAGTCGGCACCCGCTACGCCTACCGCATTCAAGTGCAGGATATGCTGCAACAAACGACCTTTGAAAACGACGGTTTTTCCGAAATCTGCTTTTTTTACTACGGCTTCGACGCCACCGGACCGGTCGAACTGGTCAGCCCGACCAATACCGAATTGCTGGGCACCGACGACCAGCTGACATTCTCTTGGCTGCGCCCCGCGCACGCCCTCAGCGGGCAGGAGGTGTACTACACTTTTCGGGTGGTAGAGATGGACGAAGGGCAAGACCCGATTAATGCCATGCAGTTTAATCCGGTCTGGCGCGAGGTCGAAACCACCGTACTCACCGGCGGCGGTAACGAGGTAATCGCGGGCAACGAAATACCTCCCGAGTCCGCCTTTGCTTGGCAAATACGCGCCTGGTCACTCGCCGAGGGCGAACCGCAGCAAATCGGTGAAAGCGAAATCCGTATCTTCTATTCCTCCCCCGCCATTCAAAAATTTAAAGCAGGTAATCCGACGCATTACATGATCGACGTGGTCGGTCTGACCGCCAACACCCCCGAGGGCGAGGAAGGCAACGTACGCATATCGGGTACCGGTCGGGTGCAACTGCGCGCAAACGACGAAACCAAATATACCGTACAATTTAACGATGTATTGGTCGGTCCTTTTAACGGTGATTTTCAGTTATTGGAAGGCGAAATCGTCTCTCCGCTCACCGATTTTGTGATTGACCTGAATAACAGCGGCGAAAACTCCGAAGACGAAGATTATAACGGCAATGCGGAATTTTACGCCGAAAATGTGGTACTGACCGTCGATGACCTTTTTATGGAAGGGCGGGTACAATGGGATTATCCGCACAGCACTACGGAGACCGGACAGGCGCGGGTGCAGTCCAAATTTCAGCGCGTCCTGTACAACAATTATTTGTTATTGGAAAATGACGTCGCAGTGGACGGTAAAGGCTTCGAATTGCTGGAACCTTACGGCTTTACCATTAATTTTGACGACGGAGAAAACAGCGACTCCCGTTTTGCCCTCGCCGATAACATCCTGACGCTGCATCTGAACGGCAGCATGACCCCCGCCGACAAAGTAACGGATACGGAAGGCAATAATCTCGTTTACACTTTCACCGATGTGCGGGATGCCTACTATTTCAGCAGCGACGACAATGCGGACGATGCGAACATTCGGATTTTGCCCAACGCCGAAATCAACCTCGACGCCTTGGGAATCATCTTCGACCTTTCCGACGACCAATCACCCGCAGTCATCGGCGACGAAGCGTGGCGCGGTATTTACTTTACTAATTATAACATTGACTTTCCGCGTGAATTTGACGGCAGTAACCAATTGATACTGGACGAACCGCTGAGTCTTAACTACACCGCCGGTAACCAAAACGGCAGCGCATGGATAGACCCCGCCGGCATGGATTTTTTCCTGCTGCAAACATATACTGATAACAGCATCGCGCCCACCGCGCTCTTCAATCGCTTCAGTGACAACTTCACCGAAATACGGCTCGATATGGAAGACGGCAACATCAGCGAAAGCCACATCGACGGCTTTGTTTTTATTCCGCTGTTGAGTGCGACCGAGGAATTTACCTACCATATTCCCATCGATAATAACGGACTACAGGTCAGTTTTCTCGATGATGATTTGACGGAACGCGAAGTCATTTTTAACGATGCCTACGACGAGTTACGGGTCATTATGACCGTGAAGCAAGCCGTTTTTAAAGACAACGAACGCTTGGAAATGGTTGTCGATTTGGACTGGGCGGGTATTCAGGTGCAGGTCGGTAATCTGAGCGAATTGAGTCTGTGGGGCAACGGCAATTTCGGCTTTTACGTACCCAACGGCGATAAAGGCATTACGAGTCGCACCGGCACTTATGCCGATACCTACGACCTCACCATAAGCGGCGTAACGGCTGCTTACCATAACGAAACTTACGGTATCGGTTTTCTCGGCAGCATCGTGCTGGGCGACGAGTCTTCGGGCATCAGCGGCGAAAC
Source organism: Saprospiraceae bacterium (assembly GCA_020629965.1). Taxonomy (GTDB): domain Bacteria; phylum Bacteroidota; class Bacteroidia; order Chitinophagales; family Saprospiraceae; genus JAHDCG01. The sequence continues at coordinate 36,290 of JAHDCG010000019.1, forward strand.
GGAAGGCGAACCGCCGCTGGTCAATTTGACTTCCACTTTAGGACGCCCCGGCCTGGGTTTGCCCGCTGCCGGCAGCGACGGGCAGAATACCGAACAGACAGCAAATAACTGGCTGGAAGACGAGCAAGCCGTAGGTTACGAAACGGACGAGACGCGCATTGCCGTCGAAATTCCCATCATCGTCAGTACTCCTGCGGTCGATTTTGCCGCCAACCTGATTGCTATGCGTAACGACCCGGTCTGGGGCGATGCCTTCTACGCCGTAGCGGAAGCGGTTATTAAAAAACCGAAAACCTTCGGACTGGATTTGAAGATGATACTGGGCGAAGAAAGCGGCACGAAGTACTGGTTTGTGGAAGCCGGATTTATGGCGAATAAAAAAGCCGTCAGCGGGAAAAACGGAAAGGTGATTAAGGTAGCAAACAAAGTAGCTTCCAAATTACAATCTACCGCAAAATCCGCTGACACGGCAATGGCGGGCGCGGGTTCCGTGGCACCCGGTCCGGCGGGTATTCCGTTGGGTCCCGTTACCATCACCGAAATTCGCGGGCGTATTTACCATCACATGAGCCACGATATTTCTTCGGGTATCATTACGGATTGCAATATGCCGATTATGGACACGCCGCAGTTCGGCAGTTTGAGCAACGAAAACGATGTAGAAGTTTTGGAAATTGAAATTCCCGATTTCGATATTTTTACCGATTACGACTTAGGGATACTGATTGCGGGCATGAATGTACCCGATTTAGCGGCCCTGCTCGGCAAGTTTACCCGTCCCAATTTTAAGGCGGTACTCGCTTCGCTGCCCGCTCCTGATTTCGGCGTGCTGCAAGTCAGCATACCCGGCGTGGATTGGAACGGCATTCAGACGAATTTTCCGAATATTAGCTATTTGCAACTGGAGCAAATGTTCCCCGATGTGAATTGGTTTGCCGTTATTGCGAATTTGAACGTCGATTGGGCAAATTTCTTCTTCGATTTAAGCGTGGACAATATTTTCCCTGACCTCGCGGCTCTAAACAACTATAAGTTCAATATGATGCTGGAAGGGCTGGAACTGCAACTGCCTTTAGACAGCCTTTTTGCCGTCGGCAATCTGCAAATTTCGCCCGTCGAGTGGGGCAACATTACCTTTTTCGGTCCGAAAGTAACCTGGAAAGACGTTTACATCAGTTACCCCGAAAAGCCGTGGATCGACATTCTGCTCAACCTGCCGATGGTAAACTGGACCGACATCTGGACAAACATCCCGCTGCCCGCTTACGCATTGCCCGACATTCCGCTGTATCTGTCCTCTTTGGTTAATATCGACTGGTCGCTCTACGCTGCCGAGTTCGACAATTGGGGAGACCTTTTGATAGAACAAATCACCCCCGACGACCTCGACCTCACGTACAGCAACGTCGATATCGACTACACCATCGACCCCAATACGAGCTACGGCGGTATGTTTATGATACGCGGACAAGACACACATTCACAGGGTGCCATGGTGACGGCTTACGGCTCTATGGAACTCGCTTTCTCTTCCGACGGCGGTTTGAGTCAAATCGGGATGCAGTGGGAAGTGGGCGTGGGTAATCAACCCAACCCGACTACTACCGAGAAAAGTATGCTGCGCGGCATGGGCTGTTTGAGTTATACGGTACCGACCGAAACTTTCCTCGGCGACATCAGAGTAACAGGCAACAGTCCGATTGCCTGTGTATCGGGTGCCATGCACCTCGAAGTATCGCCGGGTTTGATTGACTTCAGCGTAGGTACGCGGCAGAGTCCGATTTGGGTTGTACCCGGCTGTATCGGCGGTACGGCGATGGGCTGGTTTACGGCGCGTAAATACGGCGAAAACCTGACTCTCGGTGCAGGTTTCGGATTTGGCTTCGGTGCCTACCTCAAATCCCCGAAAATCGGCCTGACCGGGGTCTGTGAGTTTTACGGTTACTGTAACATTTACTCCAATATCGTCGCCTTCGGCAGCTTGGAAGTACAACCGAGTTTGCGTCTGCTCGAAGCGGGAATCGCTTTCGGCGCGGGTATCGACATCGGGGTCGATTTGTCGGGTGCGCTTTGTCCCTTCGGGGATATCAGACTGCTGCACCTTTACCTCGGCGGGGATTTAACTTACGACTTTCAGACAAAATACCTTACCGGCGGCTTGACGGGGCAGGCAAAGCTTTTCGGCATTATCAATGCGACTTTCAACATGAACATGAATACTCAAGTCAATTTGTAAAAGCCCTTATTCAAATTTAAAATTTTTTCGGTCATGAAAAAACTTATAAATAACACATTGCTGCTCTTTTTGCTCTGCGCCGTTGCATCGCTCACAGCGCAAGACGAAGGCAGAATTTTTGTCACCAATACCGACGGCAGTAATGTCGTGCGCATCAAATGGGTGTATCCCGCTTTGTACAGCACGGACGCTTCCGACGTGTATCGCAGCGACGATGACGGCAGCAGTTGGGAAAAACTCAACGCCGCACCTATCCGCAAACTCAACGCAGTGCCCCTGCCCGATGCACAGAAAACGGATATGATGAAAACGCTGGAACCCGAACTCAATCAGGGTAGCCCGGCGGATAAAGAAGGCATTTTACAAATTATGACGGCGTTCGAGCTTGTAGAGTCCGCACCCTTTGCCACCTATTTAGGTTTGTATTTCGAAGATGAAACGGCTCTGCCCGGCGAAAATTATCGCTACCAAATTCGCAGCCTGCGCGGCGGCGACGAGCGCGTATTAGCAACGAGCGAAAACATCCGCGTAGGTGCCGACGTAGAAGTGCTGCCCCCGCGTGACATCGACATTTTTGTGGATGAAGAGGTGGACAGCCTCGTCAAAATCAGCTGGTTGCCCGAAGAAACGCGCTACTTCGGCGTAAATGTCTATCGCACCTCCGAGCGCAGCGGCATACGGATTAAACTAAACGAAAACCTCGTCATTCCCGGTCGCGAAATCAAACCCGACGGCAGCTCCGGCTACCCCGACTTCTTTTTCAACAACGACGAACATATCATCGGCGAAAATTACACCTACGAGTTGGAAGCCGTCGATTTTTTCAACCGGGCGAGCAAAATGTCGCTGCCCGTCACCATCGAGATACCCGACCGCCGCCCCGTGCCCGCCCCCGCCGATGTGGAAGCGGTGAAGAAAAACGCTACGGAAGTCTGGATTGTCTGGTCGAATGCGGACAGCGAAAACCTCGCGGGCTACAACGTCCTTACGGCGCGCAAATCCGACGGTAAATACAAGCAACTCAACGATGAGATGCTGCCGCCCGACCAAACGGAATTTCTCTACAAGGTGCCGGAGTTCGGCGATTATTTTTTCAAAATAGAAACCGTCAACCGTTACGGCGTTACGGGCGAGTCTAACCCGACCGGTCTCGGTGTGTACGACATCGTGCCGCCCGCCGCCGTAACGGGTGTAACCGCCGCCTCCGAAGCCGGAAAAATTAATCTCGCTTGGTCGGCTAACGGCGAAGACGATTTAGTCGGCTACCTCGTCTTTCGCTCCGTGCGCGCAGACGACACCCGTCCCTTCGTGCGTCTCAACTCCAAAGCCTTGTTGACTACGAATTTCACCGACGAGCTGCCCCCCGCCGCGCGCAACCGCTTTTACTATAAAATCGCCGCCATCGACACAGCGTACAATATCAGTGCCTTCCGGGAAGTAGTCGGCACCGTACTCCCCGACGTCACTCCGCCCGAAACCCCCGTCATGAGCGCAGCAGACGTCACCGACGCGGGTGTCAACCTGCAATGGCTCACCGTGTACAGCGAAGACATGGCGGGGTTTGAAATCTTCCGTGCGCCCGTAGCCACACCCGACACGCGTGTATTGCTCAATACCAAACTGACCGCCGCCGATGCCGCCGGCTACACGGACACCAAAGCCAAACCCGGCACCGAATATCTCTATACCGTACGCGCCGTCGATATCACGGGCAATGTCAGCGGCTACTCCAATGCCTACCGCGTGCGTACCAAAGCCCCGCCCAAACAATACGCCGGTGCCGAAAAACTGAACATCAACACCAACGAACGCAAAAAACGCGTACAGCTAAAATGGAAAATCGAAACACCGGACACTATACGCGGGCATGTGGTTTTCCGTAAAACCGCTCGCGGCACTTTTGCCGCCGTCAGTCCGCTGCTGACGGGCAAAAACGAATACGCCGACACCGATATTAAAGCGGGTCGCTCCTACACTTATCTCGTAAAAACCTACTACGTCGAAGGCGGCGTGGGGGTGTCGCAGGAGAAAAAGGTGAAGATTTAATCTGCCCGTTTTCTATTTTTTAAAATTTAAAAACTCATTGGTTGTCAACCGTTTGCACAACCGCATAAATCATAAAAATTATGAAAAAGTTACTCTTTTCTTTACTTGCTTTTCTTTCTTTTTTCGTGTTTGCCGGCGCACAAAATGTGGGTATCGGTACGACGACGCCGGACGTAAAGGCGAAGCTGCATGTGCAATCCAACAACCAGGGCTTTTTAATGCCGGTGTTGAGTCAGTCAGAGGAAGATGCTCTGTTCTCGGGAGCAGTACCGCTGAGTTTGATGGTGTATAATTCAAGTCGCAACCAGTTTCGCTATTATCAAAACGGTGCCAACAGCCTGCTTTCGCAGACCGGCATGGGCGACTTATTTCTCGCGGGAGGTACCACTCGCAATACTATTGACTTCGGTCAGACGGGCATAACGCCGCCAACGGGCGCGGAAGGCTGGAAACTTAAACTTTTTACTGACCCTACATTAACGAATAGCTACGGTTTTGGTATAGAAAGCAGTACACTCTGGAGCAATACCCGCGAAGGAGGCAGCTTCAAATGGTATGCCGGGGGTGATGTACTGTTAATGTCAATGAATCCAACCTATACCAACATCAGTAGCAATTTAGCCCTTGGCGGCATAAATTCGGAAGAGCGTCTTTATGTAAACGGCACTACTAAAATGACGGGAAAATTAAGGGTCAATAATTCGGGAGGCGGCGGTGATTTGGCTAACCAGACCGAGGCTTTGTTTGTCGGCGGAACAACGCAATTGAATGGTAATACAGACATAAATGGTACAGTAGATATTGATTTCGCGATAAATGATGCTGTAAGCATATATAACACAAAATTTGGTCTATTAAATCTCTATGCAGAAAACGCCTTTGAGCCGGACTCAGAAATCAGATTTGGCGGATACGGAAGTAATCTATTCTATGCAATAACAATAGAGCAAGGTAACGCCAGTAAACCCGGAGGGGGAGTTTGGATAGCTCCTTCAGATAAACGATTGAAAGAAAATATAACGGATTACTCGGACGGTCTTGCGCAGCTACGTCAGGTACGTCCTGTCCGTTATAACTACAAAAGGGGCGGACGCTATCCGTCCGAACCGACTTACACCGGAATTATTGCCCAAGATTTACTGGAAATAGCTCCTTATATGGTAGAAAACGGAGGAGATTATTATTCCGTTGACCCGTCTTCCTTCACCTACATGCTCATCAATGCAGTACAAGAACTCGACACGGCTAATAATGAAAAAACAGATATTATCACCGAACAATCCGCGCAAATCCTAAACTTAGAAGCACGTTTGCAACGCATCGAAGCGATGTTAAGCGAACGATGACAGATGCTTTATCTATCCCGTTTTAATTGTTATTTATACGGCTTTCCGAATCTCCAATGTGCTGATTTCGGAGAAGTAACTGAAAAATTTTCGCAATTCCTCTCACCATGAGAAATACAATAACCATCCTCCTCCTGCTCGCAGGAATCGGCAACCTCTCTGCCCAAATCGCCCATACCCTCACGGTAAGCGACCCCGTCTGCCCCGGCGAAAGCATTACGCTGACCGCCGTCGATTTGCCGCCCGGTGCCGTCGTGCAGTGGGAGCGTTCGGTCGGCTACACTTACGAAGCCGTTCCGGCGGAAGAAAATATCGACGGCGTGCAGACCCCCGTACTCACTTTTCCCGCAGTGACGGAAGTGCAGGCGGCGCGCGCGTACCGTTATCGCGTGACGGCGGGCGGTGAGGTTACTTATTCCGTTTCGGCAGAGTTACCGATACAGACGGCGGTACTGTACCTTTCCCCCGTCGATGCCAAAGGCTATTCCAATGCCCCGACGTTCTTCTCGGCGGGCGCAGCCGGTGTAGGTAATCGCTTTGCCTGGCAGGTGAATACGGGTACGGGTTGGATTGATATGACGGACGGAAAGCAATTTTCCGGTACTCAAACCGGTCGGCTCGCCGTCAGCAGCAGCAAACCCGAAATGGACGGTTGGCAGTTTCGCTGCCGTATCAGCAATGATTTGTGTACCGCTGCGGAAGTCTTTTCCGATGCCGCCGCGCTCCTTTACCAAACACAGGAAAAAGCAATTGCGCAGAACGGAAACCCCGATGTGACGGAACTTTACCTCAACGGTGAAACCTTTTTCATAAATGCCGAAACGCAAATCTTTGTGGACGGGGCTGCGGAAATTACCGCCGGCGGTCACATTACCTCACAAATTATGGTGGCCGAAGGGCAGATGCACCTGACCGGCGACTTAAAGAATAACAACGCAGTTACGGGAACGGACAATTTTCAAAATATCGCAAAACTATACCTCAACAACGACCGCACATTTACCCGCTTCGTGGGCAGCAACCCGGCAGACATCAGCGGTTCGGCACCGATTAACTTTTGGAATTTCAGCATCGAAAAAACGGGCGGAGCCGACGTTACCGCCCAACGCAAACTATCCTTGCGCAACCGACTGACCTTCAATGAAGGCAACCTCGACCTCGGTATTCACGACCTGCGGCTGACCTTTACCGACGGACTGAATAATGATAACCTGCTGACCCTCACCGCCGCCAATGCCGGTGAATTTCCTCGCCTGCTGGACGAGCGCACCGAAAAACGCATCCTATCGACGACGGGCGCGGTTCAAATTTTAGACCAAACCGTAGCCAATGATTTTGACCTCTTTGCAGATTATTTCAACGCGGGCGGCACCGGTTCGGGCAGCGGTATCGGCAATCTGTTGTTTTTCGCACTCGACCCCGATAATCAGTTCGCGGGCAATACCTTTTCCCTCTCCCGCCGGGCGGATGCCCTGCCCGTCAACGGAGGCAATTCGGTGGGCTACAATTTTGCTTTCGACGTGCTAAATCCGGTATCCGATAACCTCGACATCGGTCTGGGTTTCTTCGAAGACGTTCTGCTGCCGCTTACCGATTTTGCTGCTCTTGCGGTAGTGCGCACGGACGCTGCCTACCCACCGTCACCGACCGCAGAGTGGGACGTGTATTCGTCGGGTTTCACGGACTACGGCGACATCGTGGTGGTCAGCACGGAAGACATCGCCGACGAAGAAGGGCTTTTTACCCTACAATTTTGCGACAATCCCCCCCTCGCCGAGTTCGCCGAAGGCGAAAGCATCAATCTCTGCGACGGCGAAGCAATTACCCTCTCCCCGACCACCGACGGCGTTGGTTTCCGTTGGTTTTTGGATGGTGCTGATACCAACGTCACCGCAAATACCTACACTCTTACGGGCGATACGGATTTGGGAACCCAAACGCTGACTTTTGAAGCCTTCGGCGCGGACGGCTGTACCGCTAAAGACGTTTTGACTGTCAACCACGTACCTGCCGCCGTCGTCGATTTGGGCAGCGAC
>JAHDCG010000019.1:44053-47097 GCA_020629965.1 Saprospiraceae bacterium
TTCACTTTGAGCGAAACCGTCACGAACATCGACTGCAACGGTGGCAACACGGGCGCAATCGACCTCACGCCCGACCCCGCCGGCACTTATACTTATGAATGGATATTAACCGACGGCGACACGAGCGACAATGAAGACCTGACGGGTTTGACAGCGGGTATGTACGCCGTCACCGTCACCGGAAATTTCGGTTGCACCCGCACGGCAGCTTACACCCTCACCGAGAGCACTCCGATTGTCGCCAATGCCGATGTGCAAAATGTCAACTGCTTCGGCGCGGCAACGGGTGCCATCCAAATCGCCCCGACGGGCGGCGCGGGCGGCTACGGCTTCTTGTGGAGCAACGGCGAGACGACGCAGGGTATTCAGGATTTAACCCCCGGCAGTTACGCCGTCACCGTCACGGACGCGGCAATGTGTACCGAGGTTTTCAATTATACAATCACCCAACCCGCAGCGGCACTTTCCGCTGATTTTATCACGACCTCTCCGACCTGCAACGGCGATACCGACGGCGCCATCAACCTCACCGTCAGCGGCGGCACCCCGGCGGCGGACGGCACCTACACTTACGCATGGAACGGCGGCGAGACCACCGCAGACCTTAGCAACCTCGCGGCGGGCACGTACTTAGTTACCGTCACCGACGACCTCGGTTGCACTTTGGAAACTTCCGTAGATTTGACCCAACCGACGCCGATTACCTTTAATCCGCTCGTCACCAATGCAGACTGCAACGGCGCAGCCACGGGTGCAATCAGCCTTTTCCCCTCGGGCGGCACTCCGATACCCGGCAGCGGTTACACTTACACATGGACAACCGACTCGGGCAGCGCATTAGACCAAACGTCTTCGACTCAAACCGATTTGGCGGCGGGCACCTACAATGTCACCGCCGTCGATGCCAACGGTTGTACTTTCTCCGGAAGTTACGACCTCACCCAACCGACCGCGCTCGGTCTGTCGGCAGACGTCACCAATACCGCCGCCTGTGACGACACGGGCAGCATCACCCTGACACCCTCCGGCGGCACCGCTCCCTATAGTTTCAACTGGGAAGACATCGCCGATACCGGCAACAACGAAGGCGCGAACCGCAACATGCTCGGCGAGGGCGCATATACCGTCACCGTCACGGACGGCAACGGCTGTACTTACTCCGAGACTTTCGACGTGATGAGCGAAGACGGACTCGACGTCAGCGAAACGATTTCTCCCGTCACCTGCTTCGGCGGCGCGGACGGCTCGATTAACCTCGTAGTTTCGGGCGGCAATCCTTTCCCCGACGGCACTTATACTTACGATTGGCAATGGACGACGGGCAGCAGTACCGACCAAAATATCGACGGCCTGACCGCCGGCACTTACAATGTTACCGTTACAGATGCCGATGATTGTACTTTCACCGGCTCTTACGAAATCACTCAAGCACCGCAAATCACCTTAACTTACGACCTCACCGGTGTCAGTTGTAACGGCGAAAACGACGGCAGCGTCACGGTTAATGTCACTAACGGTATTGCCCCTCTCGACTACGGGTGGAGCAACGGCGAAAACGGTACGGCAACCATCGCGGGCTTATCGGCGGGTACTTACACCGTCACCGTTACCGATGCCACACTGTGCCAAAGAGTCGGCAGCGTCGCGGTTAATCAACCCGCGATTTTGGCAAGTAATCCGACGGTACAAACGGACGTTTCTTGTCCCGGCGCAACCGACGGTGCGGTCGGGGCGGGTGCGACGGGCGGCACTGTTCCCTATTCTTACGTTTGGAATACGGGGGCAACCACCGAATTTATCACCGGACTCGGGGCGGGAGTTTACAGCGTCACGGTCACGGATGACAACGGCTGTACGACTGAAAATACGGTAGAATTGACCGCCCCCGAGGATGCGGATGTCACGGTCGATATTACCGATGTCACCGTCAACGGAACGGCGACGGGTGCCGCAGATTTGACAATAAACAACGCCGCTGTCATCGAAGCGGATAATATTTTGTGGGAAAATACGGCAACCGCCGAAACCTACACTACCGAAGACCTGAACGAGGTACCGGCGGGGACTTATTTGCTGACTTTCACCTTCGGCAATAACTGTACATTCTCACAAACTTACACCATCAGCGAGCCGAATGCTTTGAGCATTAGCCTCGAAAATCAAACCGATATTTTGTGTAACGGAGAGAGTACGGGTGCCATCGACATCAGCGTAGCGGGCGGTACTTCGCCTTATACTTTTGCTTGGTCGAACCCGACCGGATTCACAGCGGCAACCGAAGATTTGACCGATGTGCCGGCGGGCATTTACAACCTGACCGTCACCGACACCAACGGCGCAACGGCGACTTTCTCCGTTACCCTGACCGAACCCGACGCACTCGTTTTGACCTTTATGACGACGGATGTCGCTTGTTTCGGAGAAACGACCGGCGCAGTCACCGCAAACGTAACCGGCGGCACGCCTTTCACTCCGGGCGACACTTATACCTACGCTTGGGAAAACGGCAGTACGACCGCAGACCTGACCGACTTGGCGGCGGGCACCTATGCTCTCACCGTCACCGACGCCAACGGCTGCACCGTCAACGGCAGCGCGACCGTCGCTGAACCGGCAGCGGCATTATCGGCTACGGCAACGGTCAGCGACGCAAACTGTAATGCGGAGACGAGCGGCGCCATCGACCTGACGGTCAGCGGCGGCACGGAAACTTATACTTTCGATTGGGACAATGACGGAAACGGCGACACGGATGATACCGAAGATTTAATCGGCTTGGGCGCGGGCACTTATACCGTTGTCGTTACCGATGCCAACGGCTGTACTTTTACGGACAGCTACCTTATCGGCGAGCCGACGGCTTTGCAATTGAATTTAATCACCGCTCAAATTACCTGCAACGCGGCGGCGGACGGCAGTATCGAGGCGCAGGTTAGCGGCGGCACTTTAGATTACGCTTATAATTGGGAAGACGCGGCGGGCATTCAAATCGGCACGGAAAACACAATTTCCGACCTCGCGGCGGGCGACTACTTCGTCACCGT
>JAHDCG010000019.1:47197-62903 GCA_020629965.1 Saprospiraceae bacterium
TCGGCACGGAAAACACAATTTCCGACCTCGCGGCGGGCGACTACTTCGTCACCGTCACCGATGCCAACGGTTGTGAAATCAGCGGACAAAGCACCGTCATCGAACCGACTGCCCTCGACTTAGCGGCAACGGCAACCGATGCCTCTGCTTGCGGCGATACCGGCAGCATCGACCTGACGGTCAGCGGCGGCACACCGGACGCTTCGGACAACTACAGCTATGCGTGGTCAAACGGGGCAATCACCGAAGACCTCGACAATTTGGCGGCGGGCATTTACCTCGTCACCGTCACGGACGCCAACGGCTGTACCGCAGAATTGACGCGGGAAATTACGCAACCCGACCCGATAGTTTTATCGGCAACAGTAAGCAATGTCACCGTCTTCAACGGAAACGACGGAGTAATCGACCTGACCGCAACCGGCGGCAATCCGGACTTGACCTACGCCTGGTCGAACGGCGCGGACACCGAAGACCTCACCGACCTCCCGGTCGGCAGCTACTCCGTGACCGTCACGGACGCGGACGGCTGCACGGCGGAGGAAACCTACACCGTTAACCAGCCTTCGGAATTGGTGGTCGTCATCAATGCCGTCACCAACGTAAGCTGCAACGGCGCGGCGGACGGCAGCATCACCGTGAACATCAGCGGCGGCGTACCGACTTACACCTACGCTTGGTCAACCCCGACAGGATTCGGGGCAGACACGCAAAACATCAGCGATTTGGCACCCGACACCTACACGCTGACCGTCACGGATGCCAACGGCGCAACGGCGACCGCAGAGGCAACGATTATCGAACCCATTGCTTTGTCGAATACTTTCGACGTCAGCGCGGCAACCTGTAACGGCGACGCCGACGGCTCGATACAAGCCAACGTCAGCGGCGGCACGCCGACCTACACTTTTGCCTGGTCGAACGGTTCGAATACCCAAATCGTCAACGGCTTAACGGCGGGCGATTACACGATCACGATTACGGATGCCAACGGCTGTACTTTGGAGCAAAGCACGACCGTCAGCGAACCCGACGTTTTAGAAAACACTTTGACAATTACCGACGCAAACTGTGCCGGCGAGGCGAGCGGCTCTTTAACCGCTTCGGTCACGGGTGGCACGCCTTTAGTCGGCGGCGACTACAATTACTTGTGGAATAACGGCGCAACGACGGCCGTCAACGACAACCTGCCGGCGGGCGATTATTCTTTGACTGTCACCGATGCGAACGGCTGTACTTTGATTGAAACGGCGACGGTCGGTGAACCCTCCGCTTTGGTTATCACTCCGACCGTCACGGATGCGGACTGCGGACAAGCGACGGGCAGCATCAGTCTCGTCGTGACCGGCGGCGCGGAAGGCTACACTTATTTGTGGTCGAACGGCGCGACGGGCAACTCCTTACTTGACTTAGCGGCGGGCAGCTACGGTGTAACCGTCACGGATGCCGGCGGCTGTACCGCAACGGCGGAAATTTCAGTCAGCGACAACAACGGGCCGAGCGTAACTTTAGCCGGACAAACCGATATTTTGTGTAACGGAGAAAGCACCGGAGCCATCGACATCGACATCAGCGAAGGCACGGAACCTTACTTTATCACTTGGTCAAACGGTGAAGAGACAGAAGATTTAACCGACATTCCGGCGGGCAATTATACCGTTACGGTGACAGATGCCAATGCTTGTCAGGCGGGTATCAGCGTCACATTGACCGAGCCGACACCTTTAAGCGGTGTGGCTGTGATAACAAATGCAAGCTGTTTCGGCGGCTCGACGGGCAGCATCGACTTCACGCCGAACGGCGGCACACCCGTAGCCGGCAGCGCATACAGCTACCTGTGGAGTAACGGCGCGACAACCCAAGACCTCACGAATTTGGCGGCGGGCAGCTACACCGTCACGTTGACGGATGCGAATAACTGTACTTTCTCGGAAAGCTACACCGTTACCGAACCGGCGCAGATTATTCTCGTCGAAACGGTGCAAAATGTTTTATGCAACAACAACAATACGGGCAGCATCGGTCTGACCGTCACGGGCGGTACACCTTTTACCGGCGGCGGTTATAATTTCACTTGGAGCAACGGCGCAAGCGGCAATACATTGTCCGACCTCACGGCGGGCAGTTACACGGTCACGGTCACAGATGCTAACGGCTGTACGAAAACGGGTAATTACACGATTTCCGAGATGACGGAATTGCTTATTGCCGACACTCAAACCGATAACGTCGGTTGCAACGGCGCTGCTGACGGTTCGATTTTCGTGACAATTACGGGCGGGCAATCACCCTACACTTATACTTGGAACGGCACGACCGGAACGGAAAATCTGAATAATTTAGCGGGTGGTGATTATACACTCGTCGTCACCGATGCGGCAGGCTGTACGCTGACGCAAACCTTTACCGTAATCGAACCCGCTGCCTTGACGGTAACGGAAGAAAATGCGAATATCAGTTGCAACGGGGCAAACGACGGCATCGTTACCCTCGTGCCGGCGGGCGGAACCGAACCGGTCACGGTGCTGTGGACAGACGGCAATACCGACCTTTCGCGCAACAACTTGGCGGCGGGCGACTATACCTACACAATCACAGACAGCAACGGCTGCACAATCACGGGCAGCACAACGATTACCGAACCCGCCGCGATTACGGTCAGCGGCACGGCAACGGACGTTTCCTGCGCGGGCGACGGTGACGGCAGCATCGACCTGACGGTCGGCGGCGGCACCGGCATTTTGACCTTTGCGTGGAGTACAGGCGCGACGACGGAAGACCTGTCGAATTTAATCGGCGGAAATTACAGCGTAGTAATCACGGACGCAAACGGCTGTACGGAAACCACAGAATTTACGATTGCAGAACCGACGGCTTTGCTTGTCGAAATTACCTCTACCGATACCGATTGCAGCGGCGAAGATAACGGAGCGATTGACCTGACGATTACGGGCGGCTCGATGCCCTACACCGCATTATGGAGTGACGGCAGCACGGACACCGACCGCGCCGGACTGAGCGCGGGCGACTACACCGTGACGGTAACGGATGCTAACGATTGCACTTTCACGGAAACGGTGACGATTAACTCGCCGAGTACTTTGGAGGCGACGCTGACCGTGACCGATGTGCAGTGTATCGGCGACAGCAACGGTGCGATTAACACGCAAATTATCGGCGGCAACGCACCTTTTGTCTTCGCATGGAGCAACGGCGCGACGACACAGAATATTTCAAATCTGCCGGCGGGTACTTACTCCCTGACGATTACCGACGCGCAGAATTGCAGCTTTACCGCCTCGGCGGAAGTGATGACGCTATCGGACATTACGGCAACGGCAGAGACGACGGACGAAAGTTGCGGCGGCGCAAGCGACGGGACAATTATAGTCACGGCGAACGGCGGTAATACACCCTACACTTTCGCATGGGCGGACGGTGCGACGGGCGCGACGCGCACGGATTTGGCACCCGGCACTTACCCGGTGACGGTCGGCGATGCGAATAATTGCAGCGCGACTTTCGACTTTACCATCGACGGCGGACCGGCTATCGAAGTCACTTTCGACATAAACGGTACAAGCTGCGGCGAAGATAACGGCAGCATTACCGCTCTGCCGGCGGGCGGCACCGAGCCTTACACTTTCGCGTGGGAAACGGGTGAAACGACGGCAAACCTCCACAACCTGACGGCGGGCACTTATATCCTGACCGTGACGGACGCGGCGGGCTGCACGGTGACGGAAAGCGTAAATGTATCGGCGGATGCGGATTTAACGGCAACGGCGACGGTTGGGCAAATCAGTTGTTTCGGGGCGAACGACGGCAGTATTTCCGTCATTGCCGAGGGCGGCACGGAGCCGTATGCTTTTGTCTGGAGCAACGGAAACGACACGGGAACTTTGACCGATTTGAGTGCGGACACTTATATACTTACGCTGACGGACGCGGCGGGTTGTAATTTCATTGAAAGCTATGAAATCAGTGAACCGGCGGCATTGACCGTGACCGAAACTTTACTTACCGCAGCAACGACGGCGGCGAGTAATGACGGCGCAATCGACCTGACGGTCAGCGGCGGCACCGGTGCTTTAACTTATGCTTGGAGTAACGGTCTGAATACGCAGGATTTGAGCAACATCACGGCGGGCGACTACACCCTAACGATTACGGATGCCAACGGCTGTACGCTGACGGAGACTTATACGGTTGACTTCTTGGTTGACGGAGATTTGACCGTAACCTTTACCACGGTCGAACCCAATTGTTTCGGAGAGGCAAACGGGTCGATTACGGCAACGGTCACGGGCGGCGCGATGCCTTATGAACTCGCGTGGAGTACAGGCGCGACGACTGCGGAAATTACCGACTTAGCGGCGGGCGAATACACTTTGACCGTGACCGACGCGACGGGTTTTATTTTGACGCAAAGCGTTCAATTAGAACAACCGACGGCAATTTCAGGATTGGGTTCGACGACGGATGTTTCCTGCGGCGGCAACGAAGACGGCAGCATCGACCTGATGCCGACGGGAGGAACGGGTACACTGACTTTTGCCTGGGACAACGGGGCGACGACGGAAGATTTGAGCGACTTGGCGGCGGGCATTTACACCGTAACCGTAACCGACGAAAACGGCTGTACGGCGACCAACGATTTTACGATTGACGCGCAACCGGGCTTGGAAATTACCGAAGACATGGTGACGGATGTCTCTTGTTTCGGTTTCGGCGACGGCGCGATTTTTATCACGGTGACGGGCGGTACGGGTGTATATCAATACAACTGGAGCGACGGACAGGTGACAGAAGATGCCGTAAATCTGGACGGCGGAGAGTACACCGTGACCGTCATCGACGGCAACGACTGTACGGCAACACTGACGACAACCGTAGCCGAACCGACGCAAATCGCGGTAGATATCGAAGGTCAAAATGTACTGTGCAACGGAGAAGAAACGGGGACTTTGACCGTGAATGCAGCGGGCGGCGCGGGTGATTATACTTACCTGTGGAGCAACGACGAAACGACACAAATCGTCGAAAATCTGCCGGCGGGCATCTACACCGTGACGGTAACGGACGGTAACGGTTGCGGCGCGGGTAATTTTGCCGACGTAGAAGAACCGGAACCGCTGACGGCGATGTCCCTCGGTTTCGATGTTAACTGTTTCGGCGCGGCGGACGGCTCTGCGGTGGCAAATTTCTTCGGCGGCGCGGGTGAATACACTTACGAATGGAGTAACGGCGCCACGGAAATGATTGTCACCGGTTTACCGAACGGCACTTATACGGTGACTGCAACAGATGCTAACGGCTGTGCGCTGACGGACGAGGTGACGATAAATCAACCGGAAGAAGTCGTTTTGACAAGCAGCAGCGTTAACCCGCAATGCAACGGCGAGGTGACGGGCAGTATCGACCTTGAAGTGACGGGCGGCATCCTCCCCTACACCTACGTGTGGAGCAACGGCGGATTTACGCAAGACCAAAGTAACCAGCCGGCGGGCAGCTACGCGGTGACAGTCACGGACGGCAACGGTTGCGAGTATTTTGAAACCGTAGAATTAACCCAACCCGACGCCCTCGTGACGACGCTCGACGGCACGGATATTTTGTGCTTCGAGGGCGCGGAAGGCTTCATTACCGCTACGGTCGGCGGCGGCGCGGCACCTTACAACTACGCCTGGAGTACGGGCGCGACCGAGGCGACTATCGACAACCTGACGTCGGGAATTTACAGCCTGACGGTGACGGACGATAACGGCTGTACGAATACGGTGAGCGATACTTTGACGCAGCCGAGTCTCTTGGCGGTGCAGACCTTTACGCAGCGGGCGGGCTGTACGACGGACAACGACGGATTTATTCGTTTGGAAGTCACGGGCGGTTCCGAACCGTACACTTATGCGTGGAGCAACGGCGCGAATGCCGCAACGGCAACGGCTTTGACAACGGGCAATTACACGGCAACGGTAACGGATAATAACGATTGCAGTATGGAAATTTCCGCTTTTGTCGAGCAAGCGCCCGCACCCTTCGAGGCTTTGTTTTTGGCGGCATCAGGACTGCCGGATGTCGATACCATTGAGGTCAATTCGGACGATGCTGTTCGCTTTACGGATGTGTCTTTCCCCGACCCGATTGCTTGGACGTGGAACTTTGGCGACCCGGCCGGCTCGACGAGCAACGAACCGAACCCGCTGTTCAGTTACCCGAATATGACGGACAATCAGCAGACTTTTTACGAGGCGTCGATGATTGCTTCCAACTTGTTTTGCACGGATACGATTACGAAAACGATTTTGATTACCAACAATTTGCGTCTGAATGCGCCCGAATTGGACAGTGTGCCTTACGCGCAATTTTTGGAGATCAATGCTTACCCGAATCCGACTTCCGATATCATCAATTTGGATGTGGAACTGACACGAGACGAGACGGTGCAAGTTCGCTTGGTGACGAGTCACGGTCAGATTTTACAACGCCGCGTAGTGACGGAGGACGACCGTTATGAGTTACAATTGGAGGTTTTCGATTTGCGCCCCGGCATTTACTTTATGCAGGTGCGGGCGGTGAATCAAGTGCATACTTTGAAGATAGTGGTGGCGCGATAAGACGGTTCAGTGATGCAGAAAAAACGGTCGAGTCGGAGGTAATTCGGCTCGGCTGTTTTTGTTTTATATATTTGTGATTTGAAAATTTGGAGACGAAGGAAAATACAATCTTTCTTTTTTTGTATTTTGACAAATTGTTGTTAACGATTCAAAATTAAAACTAAATGAAAACCTTGTGGATTTTACCGTTTTTATTGATTTTTTCGTCGGCATTTGCTCAAAGTCCGGAGTTGGACAGCATTCGTCGGGCACTCGATGCCCAACCACGCGACAGCGCGACTTTAGACGGCTATGCAATGTATATCAATCAGCAAATTTATTACAATGCGGAAGCCGCAAAAAAAACGGCAGCCGAATTTGAAGAAGAATTTGCCAAAGAAAGTACACCCCCGGCACTGCGCGGAAAATTCAATACCATTGCCGGTATGGCTTACGCCAACACCGGTAGTTTGGACTCGGCACTTGTCTATTTTCAAAAGGGTAAAAAGATATTTGAGGAAGAGAAAGACGATTTCGGCTTGGGCGTGGTTTTAGGTGCCGTTCGCGCTATTCAATCCGACAAAGGAGACTACGAAGGCGCGACCAAGTCCGCTATTCAATATCTGGAACTTACCGAGCGCTCGGGCGACTCGTTGGACATAGCACGTGCCACCTTCATGTACAGCCAAACTCTCTATGAACAAAATAAATACGAGAAGGCAGAGAGTTATTTGCAACGTGCCGAGGGAATATTGTTAAGACACTTATCCAAATTGCCCGATAATACTCCGGAACAAAGAACTATTTTGGATTTATTGCACCAAACGGTTCGTTATTTGTCGCGTATTGCATTACAAAAAGACAACGTAGAAAAAGCACTGCACCTCTCGGAACGAGTTGTCGCTTACGCAGAACAGTTAAATAATCCTGCGATTATTTCTAATGCTTTAGGACTACGCGGTGATGTGCTTTATAAGCGAAAGGAATATGCCGAAGCACTTCGCAATTATGAAGAAGCACAGACTTTTGCTAAGCAATCGGGAAATTCAATAGAGGCGAGACACGGAAGAAATATGGCACAAATCTATTTGGAAACCGACAGACCGGCTCGTGCCTTGGAACTGTTGTACGCGGACATTGAATATACAGTCCGTCGCAGCGGTCGGATGCCCGCTAACGAAGATTTTTACCGCAACCTTGCTCGCGCTCACGATATGCTCGGCAATCGAGACAGTACCGTTTTTTACTACAAAGCACTAACGGCTCTTATGGACAGTACTTATACCGCACAACTTTCCGCCAAAACCGAAGAACTGCAAACCCGGTACGAAACCGAAAAAAAAGAAGCCCGCATCGCTGAACAGGAAAGTTTATTAGCGAGTCAACAAAAAACCCAACGCCTCACCCGGGGTATTCTCGCCTTGGTCGGTCTGCTCGCGGCGGTGCTGTTTTTCTTTTTGCAACGTCAAAATCGCTTGCGCAAAGAATTGGCGGTCAAAAACACCGAAAAGGAGTATTTGATGAAAGAAATCCATCATCGGGTCAAAAACAATCTGCAAATCCTCTCCAGTCTGCTTAATCTGCAAAAGGACTACATCGTGGACCCCGTCGCCGTCGATGCCGTGACGGACGGACGCAACCGGGTGCAAAGTATGGGTTTGATTCACCAAAAACTGTACACCGAAGACAGTTTGGGCAAGGTGGATATGCGCAGCTACATTCCGGATTTATGTCTGCATTTATCCGATACTTTCGACGGTGAAGAGCGGGTCAAAAACGAATACGACATCCGCGTGGAAAAACTGGACGTGGAGTTCGGCATTCCTTTGGGTCTGATACTTAATGAACTGGTGACAAATGCCTACAAATACGCCTTCCCCGATGACCGCAGCGGCGTGATTAAAATCTCGCTGTACGAAAATGCAAACAGTAAACTCTGTCTCGAAGTAGCGGATAACGGGGTCGGAAAAAGCGCGGCTTTGCAGTCCGCCCATTCCACTTCTTTCGGTACGGACTTGGTGCACATTTTGGCAAAAAAGCTAAAAGCGGAGATTACTACGAAGGACGAAAACGGGCACCTGGTGTTGTTGTGTTGTGAAAGATACGAGCGGTAATTTCTGTAACCTCTCTTTTCAAAAGCTCCGTATTCAAACGAGTATGGGGCTTTTCCGATTTTTTTTTATCAATAAAAACCGTTCGTTCACAAAGAAACACCCGTCGTTCAATCTAATAAACAAGACATTCCCGAAAACGCTGATTTTCGGCGGCAGCAGTCATTTAACTTTACCTCGGAATAAGGCAAATAAAATCCCTTTCGGGTTTGATTTTATATTACGCAAATTTTCACCTTAAAATTGAATAATACCGCCCCCCCCCCTTTTTCGGAAACAATTACTCCGGTCAGGCTCTTAATTTAAAATACTCAATGATGAACAGACTTTTTACTTTTTCTGCGGGAATGTTCCCTCATTTCATTTTTTTCGTATTGCTTTTGTGTGTCGGCAACTTGTCGGCCCGGACGGTCTGTGAGGCTTCCTCGGTCGAGTCCGTTCTCACTACGTACACAAACGATTCAGGCATATTCTTTCAGGCCGAAAAAGGCAAAGAAAGCGTCAATGTATGGTGGCTGAAAACGAGCGCGGAACGGGTAAAAATGTACGTTTTGGAGTATTCTGCGCTCGGCAGCGATTGGACGGAAATTTACACGACCTCCGAAACCGAACGCGGTACAAAAGGCAGATATGTTTATGTACACGCAGCTCCCGGAATCGGTAAAAATCATTACCGCCTGCGCACGGAGTACGAAAACGGGGAAGCACTGTACTCTGAAATGCGCACGGTCGTCTTCAGCGACCGGGTGTTCTTTAACCTCTACCCTAATCCGGCGGATAGCTACGTGAATTTAGATTTGAGTGAAGCGGCGGGCGAGCCGGTCACACTTTGGGTTTACGATAATTTGGGTAAAGAGCGGATGCGCATAACGATTGATGCGGCGGACGAAAGTCCGGTGCGCCTCGATTTGCGTGATTTGGTTGACGGTAGCTATTTTGTACACATCGGAGCGGCAAAACGCCGACGCGTTACCAAGGTATTGACGATAAATCGACTGCACGGATGGAGTCCTGAAGGCAGTTAAAGTTTTTTATAAGGATTAGCATAAACCGCGACCGCAGACCGATGAAATTATTGGTTTGCGGTTGCTTTTTACTTTCCGTTAAATTTCCTATTTTTCCGGGCGGAAAAATCAAGTTCAAAAATCACTTTATCAAACCGACATGAAGGAAATTAATATTTTAATTGTCGAAGACGAGCCGATTATCGCGGCGGACTTGCGGCGCAGCATTCAAAAAATGGGCTACAGCGTGGCGGGCACCGTCGAGTCGGGGCAGGAAGCCATCGAAAAAGTACGCGCCGGTCAGCCCGACCTGTTGCTGATGGATATTCAACTGGAAGGTGATTTGGACGGCATCGAAACTGTAAAAATCATCCAGCGGGACTACTCCGTACCGGTTATATTTTTGACGAGTAATACCGACTCGGTTACTTTTAATCGAGCCAAACCGACCGCGCCCTATGCTTTTATGTCCAAGCCGTTTCGGCAGGCAGACCTCAAGCACAGCATCGAGTTGGCTCTGACGGGCAGCAATCGTGATAATGCGCAGAATCAAAGTAATGAAATACAACTTTCGCCGCAGCGCGACTGCATTTTTGTGAAAGATAAGGGTTGGATGACGAAAATAAAATTGCGAGATATTTTGTGGATAGAATCCGAAGGTTCTTATTGCAGAATCAATACCGAGGAAAAAGAATACTTGGTGACGGGTTCTTTACAAAAGTTTGCCGAGCGCATCGCGGTGCCATTTTTAGTGCGGGTACACCGTTCCTCCGTCATCAATGTCAAAGCGGTCGAAGCGTGGAAAGAAGGTGCGCTGAGGATTCGTGAAAAGGAAATCGCTGTCAGTAAGACGTATCGAGACGAGGTAAAAAAGTTGTTATTGGGAGTATAAAAAACACCGAAACCAAAAATTATAATCTCCTGCCATGACCTCAGAAAAAGTAATTATACTCGAAAGTTGCCCGCTCATCCGACGCTCCCTGCGTCGCCAGGCAACTGCACTGAATTATGAAGTTTTGGGTGTCTTTGAGTCGGGTGAAGCAGCTTTAGATTTTTGGATGCACAAAATCAACTCGCCCGTTTTGCTCGTTTCGGGTTATGTACTACAAGGAGAACTGAACGGATTGCAGACGGCAATACGCTTTTTGAGCATGGATTTTAATCGGGTACTTTTTATTACCGGTTGGGATTACGGCTTTCTGACTTCCTCCGCCCTGTCGAATCGGCGTTGTCGGTTTTTAGCTAAACCGTTTACGAACTATCAGTTGAAAAAGGAAATGGTCGGTTTTCGGAATGATCCTACGGCTGCGGTGGTTTAATCCTTCCCTCCTCCCGCTATATTATACCTCACCTGCAAATAACTTATCACCTCGACCGCCAAGGCCGATGAACCGAAACATCTGATTTAAGTACAGTGTAACAAAAGTAAGTCTCAATTTTGTTTAGGCGTTTAGTCGCTTAATCGTTTAGTCGTAGCAGGCGGTTCTAAACGGTTAATTCCGATAGCTATCAGAACTAAACTTTTAAACAACAAAAATTTCAACAAATTTTTGTTACACGGTATTAAGATTATCTAAAATAAGTCCTGTAATACACACAACGGGCGGTTTATGCGGTTAAATTTAAACGGAAATCCATCGGTTGCTGTTATAACTCAAATTTTATTTATACCTTGTTTGCAAGTTTACAAAGACCATGCTTACCGACACCGCTTAAAATTGCCTTAATATGAAGCCACACTCCGTTATATTCAGTCTGATATTTATTTTTCTTGCCTTACAATTATTTGCACAGCCTCAGGGTTACACTCACGACCACGACCACTCGCAGTGCAGTGACCACACACACGCCCACGCTGCGAATGACCCTGTCGCGCCATTAACCGCCGGACCTCAAACCGATATTCAAACGGGAAAACAACCCGCGATTTTTCTGGAAAATAAAGGTCAGTGGCACGAAAATATTTTGTACCAAACGGGCTTCGCCGGTATTTTTAACGGATTGTATTTAGAACAAAATCGGCTGACTTACCAACTTTATGACCAAGAGCCGCTGGAAGATTTACACGCCTATAAAGACGCGGAAGTACGACCGACGGTTATGGGTCATTCTTATCACGTTAATTTTGTGAATGCCAATGCGGCACGCACCGAGGCGGTCGGTGTCCGCAGTGAAAGATACAACTACTTTTTGGGTAATGACCGCGCTAAATGGGCAAGTAACGTGCGGGCGAGCGACGAACTTTTTTATCGTGGATTATACGAAAATATCGACCTGCGTTTTTATCGCAAACACGAGCAAATGAAGTACGAATTTATCGTGGCACCCGGTGCAGAACCCGCCGACATTGTATTAGAATACGAAGGCGCGGACAAATTGGAAATCGTGCGCGGTCAGTTGAAAGTGCATACCTCGGTGGCGATTGTAACGGAGCTACAACCCTACACCTACCAAATTATCGACGGCAAAGAAATTAAAATCGACTCGCGTTATGTACTCGACGGTAATCGTTTGACTTTTGATATTACGGAAAATTATAACAAAAATTACCCGCTCGTCATCGACCCGACGGTGGTTGCCGCTACCCTTTCCGGTCATAATGTCGCGGGCAGTGCGGGTGTATTCGGGCATACGGCGACTTTCGATACCGAAGGAAATATCTACGCGGGCGGTTTGGCATTCGGAGCGGGCTACGCGACGACGACCGGCGCATTCGACGGTACATTTAATACCGGTGAAGACATGGTTTTCAGCAAGTATAATCCGACGGGAACCGATTTGATTTACGCGACTTATGTGGGCGGTAATAATCAGGATTTTCCGCACAGTATCGTCACGGATTTCGGGCAAAATTTGTACATCTACGGCAGTTCTTTTTCGGCAAATTATCCCGTGACCGCCAATGCTTATCAAAGTGACATCGGTATCAATCCGGCTATTTTGACCTCTGACATTGTGCTGACCGTTATTTCAGCCGACGGTTCTTCGCTCATCGGTTCTACTTTCGTCGGCGGAACCGGTACCGACGGGCAAAACACCTCCGAGTTGAACGCCAACTACGGCGACCGCTACCGGGGTGAAATCGTCTTGGATGCACAAAATAATATTTACGTGGCATCGGGTACGCGCTCTGCGGATTTTCCGATTGTTAATGGTTTTGACGATACTTTTTCCAATGACGGCGGCGTAATACAAGACGGAGTCGTGATGAAAATGAGCGGTGATTTATCGTTTATGTACTGGTCCACTTATTTGGGCGGTGAATTGCCGGACTTTGCTATGAGTCTGCGCCTTGACGATGCGGGCGACGTTTATGTAACGGGTTATGCAGGATCGAGCGATTTTCCGACTACCTCGGGAGTCATTTCTCCGAACTGGCCCGGTGGTGACGAAAATGCTTTTGTCGCTAAAATCAGCAGCGACGGTACGCAGCTCTTGAGCAGTACGTTTTGGGGAAGTACGGGAGATGAACATGGTTATTTTCTCGAAATCGACGAATTAAACAATATTCACATTTACGGGCAGTCTTCGGGTTTTATGCCGATTACCGCCGGAGTGTATGCTACGGAAGCGGGCAGTCCGCAGTTCATTTCTTCTTTTACACCCGACTTGGCTACGCTCAATTATTCGACCGTTATCGGTGAAGGTCCGGGCGGCGCGGGTAATCAATTTAACACCAACCATACCGATTTTATTCCCGTCGCTTTCATGGTCGATAAATGTAATAACATTTACTTTTCGGGTTACGGTACTTCTAATAATCTGCCCATAACCTCCGGCGCGGTTTGGAACAACGGCGACTCTTTTTACCTCGGCGTATTGACTCCCGATGCCGAAGATTTATCCTTTGCCACCTATTACGGTCGCTCCAATCATGTGGACGGCGGTACCAGTCGCTTCGATAAAAGCGGCACGGTTTACCAAGCGGTGTGCAGTTGTACCAACGGCACTAATAATGCGATGGTCACCAATCCCGATGCCTTCGAGACCGACATGCCCGGCGCGACCTGTGACGTCGGTGTTTTCAAAATCGACTTTGAAGTAGAAACGGTGACGGCGGCGGGTGTCATTATCGACGCGGGCACGGGCGTGGTTTCTGCCAGCGGTTGTGCGCCTTATGCCGTTGACTTTCAATATACGGGTCAGGACGCGACGGGTTTTTACTGGAATTTCGGCGACGGAGACGACTCTACGCTCGAAAATCCGAGTCACGTTTATCAGGAAGCGGGCGTTTACCCCGTTTTTTTGGTGGTCGATAATCCGTTCACCTGCAATGAAGTCGACACGGTCTTTTTGCAGGTCGATGTGTTGGACAATCAAAACATTTCGCGCGATACTTCCTTTTGCAACGGCGACAACATTATTTTGGATGCCTCCGTTGCCAATGCGACTTACGAATGGCAGGACGGCTTTACGGGCAGCACTTACCAAATTACCGAACCGGGTACTTACTTCGTCAATATCGACATCGGCAACTGCGCCCGCACCGATACTTTTGTGGTCAATGAACCGCTGAATATCATTGCCGACATCGGCGACGAAATTATCATTGCCTGCGACCAGGATACCTATACTTTCGATGCAACCGGCGACAATATCGCTTCCTATTTGTGGAATGACAATACGACCGAACCCGTGCGCACCGTCTCGACCGAGGGCGACTATGCCATCACCGTGACCGATGCCAACGGCTGTACGGATACCGATGATGCCGTTCTGTTTTTCGGGGATACGCCGAGTGTGGATTTAGGCCCCGATGCGCTGCTGTGTTTCGGTGAATCTTTTACCGTAGATGCCACCTTCAGCGACCCTAACGTTACTTACACCTGGTCCGACGGCTCGACCGACCCGGTATTTACCGCAACAGAAGCGGGGGCTTATACGGTAG
This sequence comes from Saprospiraceae bacterium, assembly GCA_020629965.1. GTDB lineage: Bacteria > Bacteroidota > Bacteroidia > Chitinophagales > Saprospiraceae > JAHDCG01. Next base: position 61,797 of record JAHDCG010000019.1, read on the forward strand.
TGTTGAGTGACGACGGCTGTTTGGCGGAAGATGAATTTGTGTTGGAATGGCACCCGGAATTTATTCTCTCCTCCGATATCGTGCCCGTCGCCTGTTCCGATGATTGCAACGCATCCATCGCCGTGTCGGGCAGCGGCGGCACGGGTGATTTGTTTTACGAATGGAACACCGGCAGCAGCGAATTGCAGCTCGACAGCCTGTGCGCCGGCTTGTATTCCGTCACAGTGACGGATGCTTTGGACTGTGAATATGTGACGGATTTCGACTTGATAAATCCCGAAGTTTTGACTTTTGCCGATGCGCAACAAAATTTGATTTGTGCCGGCGACGCTTCGGGAATTATCTCTGCCGTCAATGTGCAGGGCGGTATCGCGCCTTATTCTTTCAGTCTGAATGACGGTGAATATCAGGACGCTGCAACTTTTGAAAATTTAGACGCGGGCAATTACACACTCAATCTGCTCGACGACGTAGGCTGCCTCGTCACGACCGACATCACGCTGACCCAACCCCCGGAATTTTTCGTAGATGCCGGTCCCGACCAAACCATAGAACTCGGTGAAACCACCACGCTCGACGGCGATGTTTTCCCGCTGTTCGGTCAGGATATTCTTTGGACGCCGGACACCGACTTGGACTGTACCAATTGCTTTGACCCGACGCTGCGTCCTCCGACGACGGTTCAGTATTTACTGACGGCGACCGATACGGAAACGGGTTGCGAAAAGGTCGATTCGGTTATCGTAGAGGTCATTCCGATACGCAAAGTTTATATCCCCAACGCATTCTCCCCCGACGGCGACGGTGTCAACGACGAATTTATGATTTTCGGACACATCGGCGTGGAAGAAATCGAGGAGTTCAAAGTCTTCGACCGCTGGGGCGAGCGCGTTTTTGAAAACGGCGATTTTCTGCCCAACAAACCGGGCAACGGTTGGGATGGTACTTATCGCGGTCAAGACATGAATACCGGCGTTTTTGCGTACATTGCGCGAGTGCGTTATTATGACGGCGTGATTGGGTTCTTTAAAGGGGATGTGACGCTTTTGAGGTGATGGTTGACGGTTGACGGTTGACGGTTGACGGTTGACGGTTGACGGTTGACGG
>JAHDCG010000275.1 GCA_020629965.1 Saprospiraceae bacterium
TGCCCGGTTTGGGCGATGCGGGAGATTTGAGTTTTGGGGAGAAAGTGCAGGAGTAGGTGCCGGGTGGCTGCTTTTGTTTGGACGTTTAATTTTGACCTTAATTTTTCGTTATCGATAGACATGAGAAAGAAGAAAACTATAGCAGTTGACGGATTTGATATCCGTATCGGTGAAAATGACTTTATCTCGATTTCCGATATTGCAAAAAGATCAGACGGGGAGGCAAGGCATGTTTTGCAAAATTGGTTAAAAAACAGCAATACTATCCGTTATTTGTACGAATGGGAGCGCATTCATAATCCCGAAATAAAAGGCGTGCATTTGCATGCACTTTTAGAAAAAGGTACTAATAATCGCTTTTCTATGTCACCTGACAAATGGATAAACAGCGTCAATGCGATAGGTCTTCGCAATAAAAAAGGACGCGGCGGCGGTACTTACGCACATAAAGATATTGCCCTGAATTTTTGTTATTGGTTGGACCCGCTTTTTCAAATTTATTTCATAAAGGAATTTCAACGACTGAAAGAAGAAGAATTTCACCGTTTGGAAAGCAATCGCACTTGGCACATTTCCAAAATCACCGATTATGTAGATAATGCACGGGTACTACTCGACAGCATTCCGGGGCAGTTACCCGAAAATGTTCGAATCTTCGATGAAGAAGAATAGCTTTTTCGGTTCGTTTGCCTTTTTGATTTGTCAAAAAAACCAAAAAAGAACAGCCCGCAATCTTCACGAGTGTGGGCTGTTTCATTTTATTCTTTGCGACAGAAACTAATTCTCGGATTACAGCGGTAGAATGAATGAAACGATAACCGACCCAACACCTACCAACTACCACCCGCCACCTAAACAGTCATTTTCTCCCCGTTAAACACCGGAATATACAACTGTCCTTTCAGCAAATTTCTTGAAATGACGATACGTTGTACTTCGCTCGTTCCTTCGTAAATCTGCGTGATTTTTGCGTCGCGCATCAGGCGTTCTACGTGGTATTCTTTGACAAAACCGTAGCCGCCGTGCACCTGTACCGCCTCTACGGTGTGCTTCATGGCAGTCTCCGAAGCGAAAACTTTTGCCATGCAAGCGGCGGAGGTGTACTCCATGTGCTCGTCTTTGAGCCATGCCGCGCGGTACACCAACAGGCGTGCCGCTTCGATGTCGGTAGCCATGTCCGCCAGTTTAAAAGCAATCGCTTGGTGACGCGAAATCGGTTTGCCGAAGGCTTCGCGTTCTTTGGAATACTGCACCGCCAATTCATACGCGCCCGCTGCAATGCCCAATGCCTGCGCCGCAATACCGATGCGTCCGCCGCTCAAAGTTTTCATCGCAAATTTAAAACCGAAACCATCCTCACCGATGCGGTTTTCTTTCGGTACTTTCACGTCGTTGTACATAATGGTATGCGTGTCCGACGAGCGGATGCCGAGTTTATCTTCTTTCGCACCGATTTCCACGCCGTCCCAATCCGTCTCGACGATGAAAGCATTGATACCTCGGTGACCTTTATCCGCGTCGGTTTGTGCAATGACGAGGTGCACGCTCGAACTGCCGCCGTTGGTAATCCAGTTTTTTGTACCGTTGAGTAAATAGTGGTCGCCCATGTCAATCGCCGTCGTGCGTTGACTCGTGGCATCGCTGCCCGCTTCCGGTTCAGACAGGCAAAACGCGCCGATTTGCTCACCGGTCGCGAGTTTAGTCAGGTACTTTTGCTTTTGTGCTTCCGTCCCGAATTCTTCCAATCCCCAACAGACCAAACTGTTATTAACCGACATGCAAACCGAGCAGGAATTATCTACTTTCGAGATTTCTTCCATCGCCAACACGTAAGACATCGTGTCCATGCCGCTGCCGCCGTACTCGGGGCTGACCATCATGCCCATGAAGCCCATTTCGCCCATTTTGCGAATTTGCTCTTTAGCAAAAGTCATATTGGTATCGCGCTCGATGACGCCCTCCTTTAGTTCGTTTTGGGCAAACTCACGGGCGGCGGCCTGTACGGCGAGTTGCTCTTCGGTCAATTTAAACTGCATATCTGATTTTATTTTAATTCTTTATCGAAAGTAAAATTTCGCGTTGGTTAAGGCTGAGTACATAGCGAATTTTCGCCGCAAAAATATAGCTTTTTATATTTTAAAATGTAGGATTTGGGTAAAATGTTTT
>JAHDCG010000276.1 GCA_020629965.1 Saprospiraceae bacterium
TCGTCTCTTGGAGCATCCTCCCCCAATCCGGCGGCACCTCCGTCATCGTCGAAAACCTTGCGCAAAACTTCGACAAATCGGAAATGATTGTACTCGGTGCAAAAACTTGGCGACAAAAAAACACCGTGCGGCGCGACCCGCAAGGGCCCGAATTTCGGTACTTTTTCTCCGAAATGTATCTCTTTGGGCGCGGCTATCGCTACTTTATTTGGTTTCGGAAATTACGCTTTCGCCCTTTAGTCGAGTATATCAAAAAGACGATAGCGGAGGAGCAAATTACCCACGTCATCGGTGTCTATCCCAATCCGTTTTATTGCCTCGCGGCGAGTCGGGCGGCGGCGGAAATGCAGGTGCCGTTCAGCTCTTATTTTCACAATACCTACACCGAAAATACGGCGATTACCGACCCGAAAGCACCGGAAATACAGGCGGAAATTTTTGCGAATTCAAAGCACATTTTTGTGATGTCAAAGGGCATGCAACGGTATTACGAGGAAAAATATAAGCAAAAAAACTTCGTGCCTTTGGTACACACTTTCGCCGATTTTCCCGATGAAAAAACGCTGACCGGCATTCCCGGAGGGAAGAAAAAACACTACAAACTCGTAGCCATCGGCAACTTTAACGAGTCCAATCTCGATGCGACAAAACGACTGTTGGCGGCGATAAAGGACAACCCGCGTTACAGTCTGCACGTCTATACGCACGTGCCGAAATTACTGCTGCAAAAACGCGGTTTGGACACCGCACAATTCACCCACTGCGGCTCGGTGGGCCCCGCAGAAATTCACGCAAAACTGCAAGAGTACGACTTATGCGTACTGACCCACGGCTTCACCGGCGGCTACGGCGCGGTCGAGTACCAAACCATTTTTCCGACGCGCACCATCCCGTTTTTGCTCTCCGGCAAACCGATTCTTGCGCACTCGCCGCCCGGTTCTTTTCTCAATGATTTTATCAAAGAAAACGAATGCGCCTACCTCGCCGACGAACCGGATGCGGCGGCCGTGTTGCGCAAGTTGGATATTTTGACAAAAAACGCGGAACTGCAAAAGCAGTTAGTCGCAGCGGCGCAAGAAACGAGCAAGCAGTTTCACGGCAAAAAAGTCGCTGATTTCCTGCGAAAAATGACTGCACCGAGCGATAAGTAACCGCGACTTTTTAGTCGTCGTAAAGCAAGCGCAGCACGTTTATGTGCTGTATTTTAGACGACCTGAAGGTCGGTGTTACTCGAGTAACCGCGACTTTCAAGTCGTCGTAAAAAATGCAACTCAGCTACAAATCCATATTCTACAAGGCGTGCAGCGTCATCCGCTACGGCATCGCGCGTGCGTATTATCCGCGCAAATTCAGTTGCGCCCGCCTGTCTATGCTCGGTAAACGCTGCGGTTTTCACATCCTCAAAAACGGAAAAATTACCTGTCACGGCAGAATGATTGTCAACGATGATGTCATGCTTTTTGCCAAAGGAAAACTGACCCTCGGCGACCGTTTCGGCATCAACAAATACAGCCGCATCGTTGCACACGACCGCATCGACATCGGCGAGAATGTAACTATCGGACAGTTCGTTTCCGTCCTCGACCACGACCATAATTACACTTTTGCCGATAAAAATATGGAACTCGAAGGCTACGTCACCGCCCCGATTTCCATCGGCAATAACGTCTGGATTGCGGACAAATGCACAATTTTAAAAGGGGTAACGATTGGCGATAATGTGATTATTGCGGCGCACACTTTGGTGCGGGAAGATGTGCCGAGTAATGTGGTTTTCGGGGGGAGTCCGGGGCGGATTTTGAAGTGGTTGTGAGAGGATTTTTGAACCTGATTTTTATGATGATTATGACCCCGTACAGTTGTCGGGGTGACTTTATTTTACTTCGTAAAATTTTGTGATATGATTTTCGATAATACCATAAAAGAGAACTTAAAAATTGAGAATTGACGTGAATTTAAGCCCGGAGAAAGTTCCCCCGAATCGGGGGTTAGGGGGCTGAAGACGCGCCGCAAAATTCGTAATGAAGGCCCCCCGACCCCCGGAGCGGGGGAGTATATATTTTCAAAATCAAAATTCGTTATGAATACAAATTATCTTTTAAAAAAGCTAACCTGAAAAACTAAGAATTACCGTGA
>JAHDCG010000020.1:0-2573 GCA_020629965.1 Saprospiraceae bacterium
AAACGATTGTCTGTTTTTTAAAAAAAGAAAACAAAAGTTGTAAAAAAATTCAAGATGTCATAATGCGCCGATATTTTTTTTTGATAACCCAAAAAACGTAAAAAATGCGATGGGGTTCAATGTTGTGGTTCGACTTCGGTCGAATCGCAACGCCTTTTTAAACGCTGAAAATCAAAATAACTTGACTGTAGAATCCGCACGAAATTAACTTTTCGGCGGATTTTTTTTGCCCGAATAATCTTTTTCATGTTTTGTTTTTTGCCTGCTTCTTTCCAAAACGTCCGCCGGACGCTAAAACCGTTCTGCTCCCTTAAACGTATGTACGAGTGTCTTTCGGATTGAAAGAACGACAAATTTAACGGCACCGACAGAGTTCTGTCGGTGCTTTTCATTTATAATTACTCGACAAAACAGATTTATGACTTTCAAAAATTTACTTTTCACGACTTGCGCTTTGCTGTTCACTTACACCGCATCCGCGCAAAGCATTCTCAGCGCCGACTTTGCCGAAGCCGGTAACGGTGTCGTCATCGCCTCTTACACCAATAAAAGCTACACCGAGTTTTGGGCGGGCGAAACCAAGATGGACGCCCCCAACGAAGGTCTGGATCAAACGGTCTTCAGCCTGTATGGCAACTACGCAATCACCGACGGTATCGAAGTCGTCTTTAATCTGCCCTACATTTCCAACACCTCGAAAAACGACACGGTGAGCTTCGACGGCATCCAAGACGTGTCTTTGTTTGTGAAAGCAAAACTGTACGCCAACGACAAATTTACCGCAGGCGCGGCCGTCGGCACCAACCTCGCGGCGGACTACAACGCAGCGGCACTCTACTCTTTGGGCAACGGCGCGACCTCCGTCGACGGTATGTTGCTCTTGAGCTACCGCTTACCTGCCGGACTTTCGCTCGAAGGGCAAGCAGGTTACAGCGTCAAAACGGGCGACCTCGTACCGAATGCTTTTCTCGGTCAAGTCAAACTCGGCTACGCCACCGATATCCTGTACGCGGGTCTGACCTACGGCATTCAACGCTCGGCGGACGGTCTCGACATCGGCGGCGAAGGCTTTACGGGCGGTCCGACTTTCCCCGCCACGCAGGTCAACTACGACCAACTGATGCTCAATGCCTATGTGCCGCTCGGCGAGAAATTGGCAGCCACAGCTTTCTACGGCACCATTCTCGACGGCAGAAATATCGGAGACGCAAATTTTTTCGGTGTGGGACCGGGATTTAGATTGTAGGGAAACGGTGGACGGTTTTTAGAACGGTGGACGGTGGACGGTGGACGGTTTTACGGTGGACGGGTGAGCTGCGGTTTTGCCGAAAATCAGAGTTTTAATCGCCTGCTTTCTTTCTGTTTAAGAATAATCAGCATAAAAAAAATCCGCGCGGGAATTAATTTTCTCACGCGGATTTTTTTATGCGACATAAGAAAACCGGCAGTTTCCCCCAACCCCCAACTCCCCAACCTCCAAACCTCCTAACCCCTTTTTAACAACACGAGAAAATCGGCAGTTTCTCCCAACCCGGGGTTGATTGGTTCTGAATTTCAACCGCAAACTTAGGCACGGAGCGAGTTCCCCCATTGGGGGCGGAGGGGGGATCCCGTGAGTAAAACCCACGTCTCAGCCCCCCTCCGCCCCCAATAGGGGAACCCTACCGGAAGCGACTTGTACCCCGAAGCGCCGAACTTTAGAACCAATCAACCCTGCCCCCACCCCCCCAACCTCTCAACTTCAAAAATGCCAAATACCAAGCAATCCGTCACATATTAAATCCGTTTTAATGCGAATTGATTTACTTTGCGGAAAAAATTAAAAAAAATGCCTGTGAAAAATCTTCTCGTTCTCTTTTTCCTCCTTTTTGCCCTCGGTCTGCAAGCCCAAATCGGGCTGCACGGCTCTTACGAATTTGCAAGCCAAGCAAGCAACGACCGCTATAAAGACGCCTACCCGATGTCGGGTTTGGCTTACGGCATTGACTACACTTTTCGCTTGGCGAACAGACGGGTCGAGTTTTTTCCCGAACTGAACTACGGCAGTCACGAAACGCGCAGTGCGCCGACGGAAATTATCGACGATGTACCGATTATTTTTATCGACCACACCGCGCTCAACCTCTACCTGAATACCAATTTTTACATTTTTGATTTTGCGGGCGACTGCGACTGTCCGACTTGGTCGAAAGGCGGTAATTTTCTCAAAAAAGGCTTCTTTTTGCAACTGTCGCCCGGCGTCGGCTATCGACAAACGGAGTACACCGAAAACGGTCGTCCCCTGCCCGGTCGAGAGGAGCGCGTGCAGGAAACAATTAACGTCAGCATCGGCGCGGGAGTAGGTATCGACTTCGGTCTGTCGGATTATGTGACGCTGACACCCTACCTCCGAGGTCGCTTTTTTCCCGTAAAAAACGCAACGACCGTCGATGATTCAGACTACCACGAAACCGTGCAAATGAACGCCGGTCTGCGCCTCGGCATTAACTTCACCGACGCCTACACGCGCAACAAAAAGATGCGGGCGCGACGCGAAAGAAGTCGCAATAATCCGGGCAGCGGGCGGAGGTATT
>JAHDCG010000020.1:2673-28920 GCA_020629965.1 Saprospiraceae bacterium
ATGCGGGCGCGACGCGAAAGAAGTCGCAATAATCCGGGCAGCGGGCGGAGGTATTGATTGGTGTGTTGAATTGTTGAATCGTTGAATCGTTGAATCGTTGAAAACTGCGTGCGACTGCTTGGCGATTGAGTTTTATGCCCTCGATTTAATTTTTATCGAATCGTTGAAAATTGCGCGAGACTGCTTGGCGGTTGCATTTTGTGCTCTCGATTTAATTTTTATCGGATTGTTGAAAACCGGATGCGAACATCCGGCTCTAAAGATTAACGCGCTCAACGATTCAACAACTCAACGATTCAACAAAAATTACAATTTACTTAGTTTGCAGAATGCTCATTCTCTGTAAATTTTCCTTTTCTTTGCAGACTGAAATTCTACACACGAATCAAGTAAAAAACTCAATCGACTCATGGCAAAGAAAACGAAGGCAACGAAAAGAGAATTAGGCGCGGGCGTAGCGGCGGTATTCGGCGGCAGAAAACCGACCCTGAAAAGTAAGGAAGAGGCACAGGAATTGGTGGCAAAATTGGAGCATACCGTCGCCATGTTGCCGCTCGAAAAAATTCACCCGAACGCCGAGCAGCCGCGCCGTGATTTTGACGAAGATGCCTTAAAAGAGTTGAGCGAGTCGATAAAAATTCACGGTATTATTCAGCCGATTACGGTGCGCAGCATGGGCGACGGCACTTTTCAGATTATCAGTGGCGAGCGGCGTTTTCAGGCCTCGAAAGCTACGGGACTGAAAGAAATACCGGCTTACGTTCGCATCACTGCGGACGGCATCGAGGGTGAAAAAGAGTTGCTCGAAATGGCACTCGTCGAGAACATTCAGCGCGAAGACCTGAACCCCGTCGAGATGGCGGACTCGCTGTATCGCTTGAAATATTTGGACTCGAATAATGTGGTCAGCGACGAAAATATTGCCAAGCAAATCGGTAAATCCCGCTCGACGGTGACGGGTTATTTGCGAGTCTATAAACTGATTAAATCCGCCAATAATCAGACCATCGAAGACAGTCTGCGCAACGGCGAAATCAGCATGGGTCACGCCAAAGAATTGGCCCTGCTGCCGAGCGAAGAAGCCCGCGAATTTTACACCGCTTTGATTGACAACAACTGGTCGGTACGCGAATTGGAAAACGCAATTCGTGCCAAAAAAGAAGCGGAAGGCAAAACCAAAACGCTGAAACCGAAAGCCGCCTTACCAACTGAATATCAAGCGGTTGTGAACAGTTTGCGTGAAAAATTCGGCAGTAAAAAAATCAACATCAAACTCAAAAAGGACGGCAAAGGACAGATTATGATGCCGTTCAACTCTACAGAAGAGCTGAACCGTTTTTTGGATGCAATGGAGAGTTAGTTGGCGGTTGATGGTTGGTGGTTGGTGGTAAATAGGTGGTAGTTGGTGGCGGGCTTTCGTGTTTGCTGCTTTTCGGCGATTATACTTTTCCGTTTTTTTCTATATTCATAAATATTTACGCTGATAAAAAAGTTCGTAAAAATAGCATTCGGTAAAGGTCTGAGGCATTCTCAAAGTGCCCCGTACCTGCGCATACCGGGAGCGGGTGCGGGGCACTTGCAAAGTGCCTTGCACCTCGGCGTCATCACCACCCTCCTGCTTTTCCTCTGCTCTCACATTTCCCTCACCGCCCAATCCGACACTACCCTGCTGCTCACGCCGACCGATACCGTGCCGCTCGCCGCTATCGACACGACCGCCGTTGACTCGCTCAAAGAACGCGGTCTTTTCCGCCGTTTTTTCGCGCGCCCCGACGGACTGCCGCAGCCCAAAACCGCGCTGATACTCTCGCTCGCCGTGCCGGGCGCGGGGCAGGTGTACAACGGCAAATGGTGGAAAGTGCCTTTCGTGTACGGCGCCATCGGTGCGCTCGGCTACTCCATCAATTTCAACTCGCGCAACTACACTTTGCTGCGCACCGCCTTCAAACGCAAACAGCGCGATCTCCCGCATTTTTTCTCCGGTACGCGCTTAGACAACGCCGCTTTTCTCAAAGCCGAACGCGACCGCTACGACAAAGCGCGGCAGTTTTCCTACGCCGGTTTGGTCGTCGTGTGGCTCATCAACGGCATCGAGGCCTTTACGAATGCGCACCTGCTCAATTTCGACGTGAGCGATGATTTGAGCTGGCGGGTGCAGCCGGTTTCGGCAAAAGAAGGCGATTTGTTTCCGCAAACGGGGATGGGTTTGGTGGTTTATTTTGGGAGGAGTCAGCTTTTTTGACACCGTATTTTGGTCAGCGGTCTGACTTCTTTTTCCTTTGATTTTGTATCTCTTCCCGTTCTGCCTTACCTTAGTTGCTGTTCTAAAATCCGCGCATTCTCATTAAAATCCGCAACCTATGAAGACCATTACTTTTCTGCTGTTTCTCCTTTGTTTCAACTCTCTTTTTGCCCAAAATTTTGCCGAGGCGGTGACGCTTGTCAGTACGGATAATTTGGGTTCAAATCGCAAAGCTTTTCTTGCAGATATCAACGGAGACGGTTACGATGATTTGGTTTGCGGGCCTCACATCAATATTTACTACGGCAACGAAACGGGATATTTTTCGGATTATGAAACAATTACCGATATTACTCCGCCGCGCACGACGGCAGACTTAAACGGAGACGGAAAAACGGACATTATCGGCTACATCCGTTGGCTGTTCAGCACCGAAAACGGAGCCTATGAAATTACAGATAATCATCCGGAAGGCGATCACTTTCCGATGGATTTTGATTTGGACGGTGACATCGATGTGCTGACTATGGCGGTTTGGTTGAGTATTCGCCCCTTGATTATAAAGGAAAATATCGGCACAAATGATTTTGAAAATCACTCGATAGAAACGAAATATTACAACGGAGCTTTTGCCGAAGATATAAACGCGGACGGCTATCCGGATATCGGTGTCCTCTACGACTCGACCATAGTGAAATTACATTACAATCAAGCAATTGCGGGCGAGATTGAATTTGAAGCGACAACTTTCGACCTGTCAGAAGGAACGCCGGAGCTGAAATATATCGATTTGAAATACCGCGATGTTGACAATGACGGGCTGTCGGATGTTATTTGCATCGGAAACGGTAGTTATTTCAGATGGTTGAAAAATAACGGTAACGGCGAATATTCGTTACAAAATGCGGTTATTTTAGATAGCGATTTACCCGAAGGGGTTACGGTGGCTTCCTTCGATATTGTTGATTTTAATTTTGACGGACTCAATGATTTGACTGTCTATTTCAATACTTCGGAAGCGACCGGTGAAGTTCACCTTTTCTACGCGAATCAATCCGTAACGAGTTTTGCGACGGGCGAAAATATTTTACCCGTCAACAGACATTATTTTTATGACAGAGACAACATCCTGCCTTACGACTACGATAAAGACGGAAATATCGACTTGCTCGTCAGGACAAACGGCAAACTCATTTTCCTCAAGAACGAACTTTCCGTTGCCGTGCGCGAAACCGATGTGCCGACCGATTTTAAAATCGCCCCCAATCCGTTTTCCGAGGTCTTGACCGTTTCTTCGGAAAAATACGCCGGCAAAACGCTCGACTTGTCGCTGTTCGATTTGCAGGGCAGAAAAATTTTTACGCAAAAAATAACGCTGCCCGGCACCGTTGATTTGTCTGCGATAGATTATAAAGGCGCGCTGCAAATAGTCATGCAAGAAGCGGAAAAACCGGTGGTGACGGAGACTTTGTTTAGGTATTGAGACCTACTTCGCTTTTACAAATTTTCCCGTTGTATTCAATCCGACCGCTTCATTCAGCAAGCGATACACGTACTGCCCCTCCGCTAAGTCGCCCGTCGAAACCGCAGCGGATTGATACAGCGTACTGCGACGCTGTAAAACGCCGCGCACATCGTAAATTTCCAAAGTAAAACTACCGGGTAAATCTCCCGAAAAATGCAAAACATTCTGCACCGGATTGGGATAAGCTACCACCTCGCGGATTTGTAAACCGGGCGGCAGACCCGCCTCTTCCGTGTCCGCTAAGACCTCGCTGAGATTGCCGTCTTTGTCGAAACGAATGAAATAAAATCCTCTTTTTTCCGCGTTGTTTTGACTCGTTATGCGCGCCGTGACGATAACTCCCTCGTCGCGGGTCGCCAATATTTCAAAGCATCTGACCGAAGTTTCCGAGTCGGTGTTCACTAATTTTTTTCTCCAACGCACTTCGCCGTCGTTTTTAAAACTCGTGAGAGCAACGAAGTCGAAATTATCTCCCTCCACATTGTTTGTCATATAAAGTCGGTCGGGATAACGCGCCGAAAATGCGCCTTTTTGCCCGTGAAAACCGGAAGACTCAAATATGTATTTGTCTAAAATGTGATACTCCGTTTCTCCCAAATCTCGGTTGACTTTGATTGCTACTTCATAACAAGAGTCAACGGCAGGACCGAAAGAGAAACACCGCCAACCGCCGAACCAGTAGCTGTCTTCCCCTGTCGGGTGTGCTACGGAAGGAGTACGGTCGAAGTTGTATTCATAAGGAATTGCCCCGATGAGGTCGAGTTCTTCGTTGAGTACGGCGATGGTGTCGTCAAAGATGGCGTGGTATTCGGTGGGGTTGTTGAATTCGATGATGTTGTTTTCCTTACGACTGTCAAAAGGCGGCGATATGAACGGCAGTGCAAAATTTGATTTTACAATTTCTGTATTTCTGTTTCGTTCATAAACACCCCCGCCGATTATTTCGCCGTTTTCTGTTACATATCCGGCATGCATAATATTACCTTGACTGTTCATTAGTGTAGAGGCTCCGCCAAAGTTGCTCGGACGTGAAAATGTATCATGCTGCAGTAATTCTAAGTTTGTATTGAAACGATAAAGAGAACTAAAATTCACGTCCGGCCAAGTTCCTGTATAACCATAACTTCCGCCTTCTAAAATAAATTCGTCATTTACAGCATCAAAGTATGGATTACTGTAAAATCTAATATCGTTTTCATCGTTACTTTTCAAAAAATGCGATGTATTCACATTGTTATTTTCGTTCAATTTAATAAACTGAGTAACTGTGGAGTCCTGTTCTTCAAACAAAATTAAGGGGTCATTCAAAATGTGATACCTAAATTGAATATATACCATGTTGCCACCGGGCAATTCCCTTAATGAGTTTGAGGCAGTAAAGTCGTCAATTTTTATAAAAGGATTTGAAATTATATCTTGTCCGTTGAGTAAACTAAAATATACAAGAAAGGTGAATGCAAGGAGTGATTTTTTCATCGGTATGTGATTTAGAAGAATGAGATGTAAAATTCTGTCTATAATATGTGCTTTCTAAACTATGGTTTAAATCCACAGATTAAATGAATTTCCATTCTAAACCTGTAATTTAATTGTTTTTAGCACAAAAAAAGTTCTGACCAAAGCATGAAACGCTTTAGTCAGAACTTTCTCAATTTAATAATGACACATTGTTATAGTTTCAGCAACTACAACAAATTCAACAAAAAAGTAGTGTAACATACATTCTTCAGTTCCGTCTCCACCGGTATCGCAACCCCCGAGAGCAGCTTCATAAAATTCCGAATATTCTCCTAATTCATTTGGATTGGGATGGTCGTCGAAATAATTGAAATCAAAATTCATCGGAACTTCCGCATAATTAGCCTTCACGCCCGCCGGCAAATATTCAAAATCTTGCTGCCATTCAGCAGACTGTGCGGCCTGTGCATCTGCAATCGCGTCATTGGCAACTTCAAAGGCTACGTGTGCTTCTCGCCATGTAAGACTTGCGATGCCCAAAGAGTTCACTCCGGGATAGACATCTCCATAATAATACGGAGCATATTTATCCAAAACGGTCACCATACAGCGTATTCCGTTACCAAATGCTGTACTTTCGGAGCAAGTATTAGGCAATTCATTGTTAGGATAGTAAAGTTTTACGTGATCAACACTCGATGCAGTCGGCTTTCCTAAGGTTAAAACACTAACATCAGGAAACCAAATACTCATGGTGCAATCGTCAATTTGCTGCTGAATAGCAGCATCTCGCATCCATTGCAGATAAAGATTCAAAAAGGGTTCGGCTTGTTCAAAGGTATGTAAGGCTTGCACACCATCCGGTGCAGCCGGTAAAGGCTTGGTGTAAATAACCGTCGCTTCAAATTTACTGACGGAGTTATCGATTTCTTTTAACTTTACATCCATTGCAGAGGCAATTTTATCACCGGACTCTAAAGCTCCGAGGGAGTTTTGTAAATCGGCAAACTTTGCCGTCAAATCACTTCCGCTCAACTTGGCGTATCCGTCTGTCACCACGTTTTGTACGTGTACATCGAATTTTTCAATCGATTCGACCCCGTGACTTAACAAATTGGTATTGTCGAGATAATTACCGGATGCTTCCATCAGCCACTTGCCTTCGTTGATTTCCGTATCGGGAAAATCGTTACGCAGGGCGGCAGTTCGAGCATCGGGAATGTAAGCAAGAAAATTTTTCACCATTTCGTTAGGGTCTGCATCCGCAGGCGGATAGAAGTAATTTTCGGCGTAAGCAATAACGCCGTCTTCAGATTTTTGACAACTCGACAACATCAGCGTCAGAAGCAAGAAGCAAGAAGCAAGAAATTTGTTGTAAATCGGTAGAACATATTGAAGGTTTTGAAAATTTTTGAAATCATCGATTGTGAAATTCAAAAATCAGGGTAAAAAAAAGTTTGGTTAAGTGAACGTTCGCAACAAAAATACGCTATTTTATTCCGAACAAAAAAATATTAATGGATTTAATTTAAAACTTTATTTCCGTACAGTAATTCACTTACAAAACAATTTTAGCCGCATCCTAAATTTTCCGTTGCACCTTAAAAACAAAAATAAATCTGAAAAACAACCATCAAACATTTTCTTCAAATAAATCCCGCTGCCGAATGTGCCCCGGACCACTCCAACCCTTCCAACCTTTAAAACCTTTTACAACCTTTAAACAAAAACCCCTATCTTCACGCCTTCACAACAGACAGCTTACACAACCGTTTTTTTTACATGAGAAACCACCTTGCCGGCGAGGGTCAGTCCGTTTACCAAAACGCTTTGCCGCTTTACAATAACCGTATCGACCTGTGTCACATCGACGCGGAGGGTGCCGATTTTGCCGATAAAATGGTGCGCGGCATTTTCTCCCGATCGCTCGATTTACAAACCGCAGGCACGCCGCTGACCGCCAAAAAACTCGCCCACCTGCATTTTGAAACCCGCAATACCGAACGCATTCAGGGGCAGCAAACCCTGGCGGTCGGCTACCCGCTGCTGCTCTTTTCGGAGGCGGAGAAACTGACCGTCGCGCCGCTGTTTATCAGCTCAGTGGTCTTGACGCCCGACCGCTATAATCCCGACCTGTGGCATTTTCGGTCGCCCGCAAGTGTGTTTACCGAGGTCAACGAAGACTTACTGGATTACCTCGACAAAGAACTGTACTACACCGGCACCGAGGAAATCCGACAGATGGTCGGCAAAAAACTGATAAATATACCGACGCTGCTTGCCCTCAACGACCGCCTCTGCGCCGAAACGGGACTGACCCCCTACGGCAGTCCGGAGGCGACCGTACCCGCGCCCGGCGTGGATGTCATCGGTGAGCTGCCCGAGGACGGCGGACTGCAATGGTCGGCGGTTTTGGGCATTTTTCCCGCGCAGCAAATCGGCGGCACCGTTTTTCCGACCGAAGAGTTGCAGGAGATTTTAAAGCCCCGCACCGTATCGCTCCCCGACGATTTTTTGCCCTTCGGTCTGCTGCCGCTTAATCCCGCGCAGGCATCGGCGGCGCACGCCGTACACACGCAGCGCGCAACAATTATCGAGGGCGGAAATAACAGCGGAAAAACGCACCTGCTGACCTACCTTTTGACGAATATTTTGTTGAATCGAAAAAAATGCTTGGTCGTATCGGACAGTGCCGCTTCGCTGAAAAAAGCACAGCAGCGACTGACCGCAGCGGGCGTTTTGCAGCATCACTTTCTGTTGAATGACACCCGACGCGAAAAGGCGGCGCTGTCGGAACTGATGCGCAGCGCGGCGCAAGACAAACCGCAAACCGACGACCCGCAAACGGCGGAATACGAAATGTTGCTCGGGCAAACCGAACGTCTGCACCGCCGCCTGAGCGCACGCTACGCGGCGGTGCGCGAGGCGGTATTCGGCACGGAGAGTCGCGCGGAACTGACGGGCAGAAAACTGCGCAGCGGCAAAAACGCGGACGGCAAACTGCTGAATACCAAACTGCGGGCGGAGGACTTCGATTTTCACCCGGAGGAGTTCAGAAATCTGCGCGAAGACATTTATCTGAGCGAAATTCTGTTTGAAAAAGTCAAGACTTTAGAGCATCCGCTGACGGTTTTGCATCCGCACATTTTTACGCAGCGCAGCGCGGAAGAGGCGGAGCTTTACGTGCGTGATAAGTGCCGGGCATTTTTGGCGGAAGCAGAGGCATTGCAGAAAAAATTTATCAAAACGCAAACAGTTTACTCCGCAAAATTGCAGGAGTATTACGACCTGTATTACCGCGAGTTTAATTTTCGCGTGCGCGGTCTGCAGGAAAAAATCACGGACAATCAGCGGCTTTACGGCAAGCCGTTCGTTACGGCCGGCAACGCTGCTCTGCGGGTCAAAAGTCTGTTTTCCGAGCGCAGTCGTGCCATGCGCGAGGCCCGCGAAGATATTCAGGACGATTGGCAGTCTTTCCGCCGGGCTTTTGCCGAAAAGGCTTATTTCGACTTCAATTTCACCTCCGCGCCGCAGCGGTTTTCGGTGACGGATGTGCGTCTGCATCTCGACGGTTTCGCGGAGGCACTAAACTATTGGCGCGGCACGATACCGGCGATTATCACGGATGATGTGCAGCGGCTTTCGGTCAAAAACGCGCATCCTTCGCTCAAATTTACCGACCGCCTTGCCGCCGTCGAAAATGCCTTGGCGGACTTAATCGAACGCTTAAACGCCGCCGAACTCTACGCGCAGCCTTTCGACGACAAAATGCTGACGCTCGCCATGCGGCAAAAAAACTGCGAGCAAATCATCGGAAAACTCGAATTTACCCTGCGCAATCTGAGTGATTTTTCGCATTTTTACAAATGGCAGCGCAATTATTTATCGCTCTCGCCGCTGAGTAAAAAAGTGACGACCGCACTCATCAAGACCAAACCCGATAACCGCAAAGAGGCATTCGGAGCCTGGTACTTTGACCAAGCCTTGCGCACCCGCCGCAGCGAAGCCATGCCGACCGACGACAAGGCACTTTATAAATACGGACGGATGCACCGCAAAATCGCAGGCAAATTGCCGACCTGCCTTGCGCAGCGACAGCAGACAAAAGTGCGGGAAACCCTGCGCCGATTTCGGCAAACCAACCGCCGGGATTTTGACTTGCTGTTTACCAAAGCGGGCGTCAAAAAAACGGCGGCCGCGCCCTTTTCCGACTTTGCGGCGGAATATACGGACATCATCAGCACGGTTTTTCCGATACTGTTTACAAGTCTGCGGGCCGCCGAAAATCTGACGGCGGGGCGGGAAGATTATTTCGATTACATTTTCTTCATCGAGTCGGGCAATTTGACCACGGAAGACGCAGCCGGCATCGCGCCGGCGGGCAAACGCGTCGCGCTGCTGACCGACCCTTATTTTGCGGAAGAAAATGATTTTGCCGATTTTTTGCGCTACCTCGACACGCCGATCGTGCGCTTGGAAAGGAAAGCGCAAAACGTGCTTTTGCAACACACCGCCCCTTTTGCCCGCTACGAAACGCGGACGCAGGTGCTGCACACGGAAGGCAGATTTCAGAACAAGGTCGGCATCAACGAGGCGGAAATTCAGCAGTTGACGCAGCTTTTACTCGAAACGGAACCGATGCGCAACCGGACGCTGCCGGCAATCGGTATCGTGACTTTTACCAAGGCGCAGCGCGACGCGACGGCGGCGCATTTGCTCAAAATTAAAGGTGCGAATAACGCTGCCGCCGAGAAGATTTATCAGTTGGAGCGCAACGGTCTCGGAGTGTATTTTGCGGAGGAAGTCATCGGGCAAAAGTTCGATATTTTGATTGTTTCGTTAACTTTCGGCAGCAGCTCGAAGACCGGCAGACCGGGTAAAAAAGCGGGTTATCTGACGAGTTCCGGCGGGCTGCGCAGCATTAAATACCTGATTAGCAGGCAGTTACAGAAGACGTACATTTTAAATTCAATGCCCGAGGAAAGTCTGGAGCAGTTTTTGGAAAGCACGGAAAAAAACGGGGCGTACTACCTCGCGCACCTGCTGACCTACGCGGAGGCGACGGCGCGGGAAGACTACGAGCGGGCGGCGGTACACCACGCCGCGCTGTGGGAAGCGGAAATTACGGAGCCGCAATCTTCGATTTTTCGGCAGGAAGTGCGCACGGTTTTACAGCAATTTTTCAAAAAAGGTCGCATTTTACAGCGGTTTAAAACGGAAAACGACTTGGAAATTCCGTTGTACGTCGCGCCGCAAAACGCGGAGCAAGCGGGACGGTGGCTGCAGCCCGACGGCTTTCTCGCCGACACGCCGCAGACTTCTTTTCTGTGGGAACTGCAACAGCGACTTTTGCTGGAAGAACACAATATTTTGCTGACGCCGCTGTGGTCTGCCGACTGGGCAAAGGACGCGGAGAAGGCGGCGGGGAAGACGGCGGCGGTGATTATTCGAGGGGACAATTAGTTGATGGTTGATGGTTGATGGGGGGCTTTCGGTATTTGCGGTATTTCTTCAAAGATTTCTTACTTGCTTCTCTTGTATTGGACTTTGGACGGAATTAGCTACAGGTGAATTACCCCCAAACCCCTTAAAGGGGCGCAGATTACGTTTTAAAATAAATGCCGTATTCAAATTTATATTATTTTTTAATTTAAAAATGTAAATTAAATTTGGATACGAATGTACTCCCCTTAAGGGGTTTGGGGGTAAAAGCGAAAATAGAATTCCGTCCAAAGTCTAATCTTGTATGTTAATATATAAATATCTTTACAGAGCATGAAAAATTTACCGATAAGTATCCAGACCTTTTCGCACATCATCGAGGGCGATATGATTTACGTGGACAAGACCGAACACGTACATAACTTGGTATCAAAAGGTAAATACTACTTCCTTTCTCGACCTCGCCGATTTGGTAAGTCGCTGTTGTTGACTACGTTGAAAGCATATTTTGAAGGTAAAAAAGAACTGTTTAAAGGCTTGTTTCTTGAAGGAAAAGAGAAGGAATGGAAAAAGTATCCCGTTATTCACATCGACTATTCTTTGATAAGTTACATGAGCGGATTAGAGACTTTCCAAACTTCATTATTAAATCTGTTACGAAAAATTGCCGCATCCTACGGTTTGGATTTGGAAAACTCGAACTACACGGATGCTTTTGTCGAACTGACCGGTAAGCTGCACGATAAGCACGGAAAAGTAGTCTTGTTAGTAGACGAATACGACAAGGCGATGGTGGATTCGCTGACGCAAAGGGAGAAATTTTCGGAAAACAGAAGCGTTTTGCATAATTTGTACGGAGCCGTAAAGGGCTTGGACGATTATTTTCGCTTCGTCATGTTGACGGGCGTCAGCAGATTTGGTAAGGTAAATATCTTCTCAGGAATGAATAACTTAGAAGACATTTCGGAAAATCCCGCTTACGCAACAATTACGGGTTTTACGCAGTCGGAAATCGAGCGTTATTTCAGAGATTATTTGCAACTGTTGAGTGAAAAATTTACTCTGTCGTCCGACGAATTGATGACAAACATCAAATATTGGTACAACGGTTTTTCCTTTGACGGAAGGAGCACATTATACAATCCGTTTTCCGCCTTATCACTCTTTTCTTCTCTCGAATTCGGTAATTATTGGTTTTCATCGGGTACTCCGACGTTTTTAATCGACCTTATTAAAAAACAAAAAGAATTACCCGAAAATTTTGAAAACCTACAAGTCACCGACCTGACCGGTTCAACCGACCAAATCGACGACATTCCGCTGTATCCGCTCTTGTATCAGACGGGTTATCTGACCATCGAAAGCATGAAGTACGACGGATTGAGAAGGAGATATACTTTGAATTATCCGAATTGGGAAGTACGAGAGTCATTTATAAGATACGTGGTTGCTGCTTTCGTCGGAAAAAGTCAATATGAAATACAACCGGAAGCCCTAAAATTAAGAGATGCATTATCGGATGAAAATCCTGATGAGTTCATTAAACACTTACAAAGTTTTTTCTCGGACATACCGTATCAACTACATATTTCCGCCGAGGCATATTATCACTCTTTGACATACATGATTTTACGTTTAGTCGGTATGAAGGTAATTTTAGAAAAGTCAACAGATAAAGGTCGTATAGATGCAGTCTTAGAACTACCTGAAAAAGTCTATATTATTGAGTTTAAGTTTGCCGTAAACTCACGCGTAAAAAGAGTGAAAACCTTATCCGAGCAAGCCTTGAAACAAATTGAAAATAATAAGTATTACGAACCGTACCTCGCTTCGGGCAAAAAGATTATTCTTTTCGGAGTAGGATGGCTCGATAAAAAGGCTCACGGAAAAATTAAAGTATTGCAAACCTAAGGTTTAAGCCTTACTCCTTCACAAACTTAACCGCACTCTCCCCTACCCGCAAAAAGTAAACGCCTGCCTGCAAGTCATTGACCGACAGATAGTTATCTTGATTAGCCGCATAGCCGCTTTTGACCGTTTGCCCTACCGCATTGTAGATTTCGTAGCGGCGACCGACCACGGCGTTTTGCGTCAAGACGCGTAAAGTCGTGCGCACGGGATTTGGGTACAGCATGATATTTTCCGAGAAAGCGGGCACTTCGCTGACGGGGGTGGAAATGTTGGTTTCGTAAGCCGAAATGCCGCCGCGAAAGTTGCCGACAAACATTTCCAAACGGTCGTTATTCGTTATGTCAAAAAGCGCGGGATGCGTCCGGATGCCTTCGTCGTAGGTACTGAAATCGTCGGTGACGAGATTGAAAGGAGCTTCCAAATTGTTCGGGTCGATGTTGTCGTACACCATAACACCGCGCGAGCGTGAGCCGACGTAAAGCACCCAATCGCCGTTGAAATCGTAGAGATACGGCGTTGAGTAGCCGATGTTGGCGGTGCTGCCCTCGGCGTTGGTATTGACTTCTCCTAAAAAAACAAGATTGGGCGCGGCGTTTTCGTCTTCAACAAAATCGGGTTCGGTTGCCGTGCCGATATTGGGCAGAAAATTGAGATTTCCGTTGCGCTCACCGATGACTAAGTCGGGCAAACCGTCGCGGTTTAAGTCCGCAATCGCGGGTGCGCTGTCGCTGCCGACGTCGATGTTTTTCCATTGAAAAGTAATGACGGGAAAGTCCATCGCGCTGCCCGCGCCGCCGATATTTTCGGCGTAAAAAAGCGAACCGACAAAATTACCGACCACCAAATCCAAGTCACCGTCACCGTCCATATCGCCGAAAGTCGGTGCAAAACCCCAGGTCGCATTGGCAGCGGGAGCTTCGAGGGCGTACTGCGTGAAGTTCAGCCAATTATCATCCGCAGCGGTAAAGACGGGTTCGGTCGCCGTACCGGTGTTGAGGTAGAGAAAAAGGCGGGCGTCGCGTGTACCGAAATCGACGTTAAATCCGCTGCTGCCGACGACCAAATCGGGCAGACCGTCGCCGTTGACATCGGCAAAAGTCGGGTGACTGCCCGAGCCGAAATCGAGCATGGTTTCGGTCATAAAACTTTTGGTTTCCAACTCGAAAACGGGGTTCTCGTTGGTGCCTGCGTTGGTATATAACCACGCCGCCTCGTAGTTGGGCGAGTTGCCCGCATTCGCCGCGCCGATGAAGTCGATTTTGCCGTCGAAATTGACGTCTTCGATGTAGCCGGCGTTAAAGTCGGGAATAAACAGCGGTTCGGAATTAGACGGAAAAGTATTGTCCTGCGCGGTCATCCAAGCATTTTCGGAGGTGCCGCCGTTGGTCAGCATAAAAATGTAAGAGTTAATCAAATCGCCGATAATCAGCTCGCGCGCCCCGTCGTTATTGAGGTCAACGGTGACGGTCGTACTGCCCGCGTGACGGTCTTCGGCAATATCACCCGTAAAACCGTTGGCGCAAATATCCGGGTCGGGACTGAGCGAAATTTCTTCCGCCATGCTCGCTTCGTAAAATTTTCCCCAGCACTGGTCTTCTCGAATAAAAATCAAACTATCGGCGCCGTAGCCCGTTTCCACACTTTGATTTTGGTAATATTTAAGTTTATCGCCGTTCACATCGAATGCCAAAACGTCTAAATCACCGTCGCCGTCGATGTCGTTGATGTCCGGAATATCGGTGCTCGCCACGTAGAGATTAGTCTCGGTGCTGCCCACGGGCACGGAAACCAAATCCATGGTAAATCCCGTATCGAATCGCTCGAAATCTAACTTGCCGCCGTTGTTCACGCCAGTCCATACCACGAGTCCGTCATTGCTGCTGCCCGATTTTCCGTGCGCAAAAATGTCGGCAATTCCGTCGTCGTTAAAATCGCGCAACAAGACAAAATTACGTGCCGTATTCGGGAAATTTTCGGCAAAATCGGGGGCGTAAACATACTTTCCGTCTTCCTGAATAAAAGTCAGATGCACCTCGCCGACCCGGTCAAAAATATAGAGGTCGCTCAGTCCGTCGAAGTTAAAATCAGCGACGGAAATCTGCGGATTATCGAGACCGCCCGCCCAGGGATTGGTCAGTTCCTCCCCGTCGCGCATTACGGAAAAATCGGCACGGTCGAAAGATTGAGCGGAAAGGGTCAGCGAAAAAAGAGTACAGAAGAGCAAGAGATATTTTGACATGCGGGTTGTGTTTTAATGATGCTTTGTTGCTGTGCAAAGTTAGACAGTTATAACGCGGGAAGGGCGGAAAAGATGAGGAGAAATTGGTATAGGGGGTGACGAAGGGGTGGGAAATCCTAGTTGTATGCCGCTGACAAACATTTGCAAGCAACAAACGTTTTCGCGGCAGTTTTTCCAAACCATAATTACAAACCAAGTCAAAATGAAAAATAACAACGAAAACGCACCACACTCAAACGGTAAACTTCCCGATTTTCACCCCGATATGTCGAACGGCGGGCATGACACCACCACCAAAGTCACGGGGCGCACAGCTACGATGGGCGCCTGCCCTTTTCGCGGAACGCGCATCGGCGGGGCAATCGGCTCGGAGCCGCAACTGCAACACTGGTGGCCCAACCGCCTCAAAGTCGAACTGCTGCACCAAAACCCGATGCAGGCCAATCCACTGTACAAAACGGACTACGCCGAGGCTTTTTCCAAACTCGATTATGAACAACTTAAAGCGGATTTGCGCGAACTGATGCACTCTTCCGTTGCGTGGTGGCCCTCGGATTACGGCAACTACGGCCCGCAAATGATACGCATGGCTTGGCACTCGGCGGGCACTTACCGCATCGCCGACGGACGGGGCGGCGCCGCCGAAGGCATGCAGCGTTTTGCGCCGATTAACTCGTGGTGGGACAACGGAAATACGGACAAATCGCGCCGCCTGCTGTGGCCGATTAAACAAAAATACGGCGCGGCGTTGAGCTGGGCGGATTTGATGATTTTGACGGGAAATGTGGCTTTGGAAGAAATGGGCTTCCCGACTTTCGGTTTTGCCGGCGGGCGCGAAGATGCTTGGGAACCCGACCGCCTGACCTATTGGGGTCCCGAAGGCTGGCAGGGCGACGGCGACCGCATCGGGCATCCGGACGAGATGGTGAACAATGACAAACGTTGGAAAGGTGACCCGAAAGAGGAATATTGGGATTTGGAAAGTCCCGTGGCGGCGACGCACCAATCGCTGATTTACGTGAACCCGGAAGGACCCGGCGGCAACGGCGACCCGATGGACAGCGCACGCGAAATCCGCGAAAGTTTTGCGCGCATGGCGATGAACGATGAGGAAACGGTGGCCTTGATAGCGGGCGGTCACGCCTTCGGCAAGTCGCACGGCGCGGTACCGGCGGAGAAAATCGGACCGGCACCCGAGGGCGAGTCGATAGCGGCGATGGGCATGGGTTGGCACAATCCCGTCGGCACCGGCAACGCGGAATATACAAGCACCAACGGCATCGAAGGTTCGTGGACGCCGAACCCGACGCAGTGGGATAATACTTACCTCGAAAATCTGCTGAAATTTGAATGGAAAAAGACGAAAAGCCCCGCCGGTGCGCTGCAATGGACGCCCGTTGACCCGAATGCTCCCAAAACTCCCGACGCGCATTTGGAGGGCGTGCAGCACGATTTGATGATGATGACCTCAGATATTGCTTTGAAAAAAGACCCGGAATATCGCAAAATTATCGAGCGTTTTCACGCCGATTTCGATTACTTCACCGACGCTTTTGCGCGGGCGTGGTACAAACTGACGCACCGCGATATGGGACCGAAAGACCGCTACCTCGGACCGGAAGTGCCGGAGGTCGTATTGCCGTGGCAAGACCCGGTGCCGCCCGTCGAGTACGATTTAATCGACGACGCGGACATCGAGCAACTGAAAAAAGACATTTTGCGGAGCGGTTTGACGGTTTCCGAATTGGTCGCAACGGCTTGGGCATCCGCCTCGACTTACCGCGACAGCGACAAGCGCGGCGGCGCAAACGGCGGACGGGTGCGCTTGTCTCCGCAAAAGGATTGGGAGGTGAACAACCCGCAACAACTTGCAAAAGTCATCGCGGCTTTGGAGAAAATTCAGGCTGATTTTAACGAAAAAGCGACCGACGGCAAAGGCGTTTCCGTCGCGGATTTAATCGTATTAGGCGGATGTGCGGCGATAGAAAAAGCCGCTGCCGATGCCGGTACGGAAATCACCGTTCCTTTCGTGCCGGGTCGCGCCGACACGACCGAAGAACTGACCGACGGCGAGAGTTTCGAGTGGCTCAAACCGGTGGTGGACGGCTTCCGCAATTACATTAACGAGGAAGTAAAATACGACGTATCTCCCGAGCAGTTATTCCTCGACCGCGCGCAACTGCTCACACTGACCGCACCCGAGTGGGTGGTTTTGGCGGGCGGTTTGAAAGTGTTGGATATCAACTACGACGGCGGCAAAGACGGTTTATTCACCGACCGCCCGGGTGTGCTGACCAACGATTTTTTCCGTAATTTGACCTCTATGAATTTCAAATGGAAAGCTAAAGACGCACAGGAAACCGCATTTACCCTCGACGACCGCGCAACGGGCGAAGAAAAATACACGGCGACCCGCTGCGATTTAATCTTCGGCTCGAATGCGCAACTGCGCTGCGTAGCGGAGGTCTATGCCGCCGGCGACGGGCAGGAGCGCATGATTCACGACTTTGTCAAAGCGTGGCATAAGGTGATGATGCTCGACAGGTTCGATGTGCCGGAGAAGCGGAAGGCGGCGGTTGCGGTTTGTTAAACAGGTTTAGGCGTTTAGGCGTTTAAACCTAAAAACCTGATAATCAGTATTTTACAAATCTGCTTATTCGTTTTTAAGAATTTGAGATGCTCGATTCGCGTTTGCGGGTCGGGCATTTTTTGTGTAGAAAATCAAATTTATAAAAATGTTTTATCGGTAAAATGTTGGTGCGAAAATTAATTTTTCAGGCTCGATACACGTTATTTTTATTATCCGCTCACACCAACCGTAAATCTTGAATACTATAAATATTTATAATTACTTAGGTGTCTGACACCATATTCACGCAAATAATGAGAAAGTTATGTTTTTTCGAGGTCTTGCGAACAAAAGGTGTCTGACACCGATGTTGAGATTCGCATCGGTGTCAGCCTGTCCCGCACTTCAGTCGGGAACGCTTTTTTCGCTTAAATCTTAGATTTTACTCGCAATATTTTCGCTTTTTACCGGTAGCAGCGTCAGACACCTAAACAGTTACAAATATTTTAGAAAAAAGAAGAAGCACTTCGGTTAATCAATGAGTTATTCGACAAATCTTCAATCGACCGACTTATTTTCAGACAAAAAAATCGAAACGGGTTTTGGCGCAAGCCGAAAACGGTCGGTTGATTTCTCACGCGGAGGGATATAAAAAATTTGAGAACCGAGATAGTTTCAGATACTCATATTCTGCCGGTAGCGGTTTGACGGTTAGACAGGATTTTTCGATTTTTATTCTCGAAAAAAGAAGACTTTACCAACCGGCATCCATGAAACCACCGTTGTATTTTTAGAAAGGATGCACTGTTTAAAATGAAACCGAAGCAAGAAAAACTTTTGTTTTATGCCGTGAATCTAAACACAAACAAATACCGAAAGCGGTCTTAACCCACACAAAATGAAAAAAACAATACTGACACTCATCATGGCAACACTGTTTTTGAGCAGCAATGCACAAACGATTTTTGACATTGAAGCGGATTATCCATCACGAACAAAAAGTTTGCTGCCCGAAAAAAGTTGCAGATTGAACGTCGTAAGGTTAAGGGTCAAGTCAAAAAAGACAGCATCGATTTATTGATTAAAAACCTAAAAAACGAAGCAGAAACGGAACTGATTTTCGAGGGAGATTTCGAGACCTTCGGATATTATCATCCCGTCAGATTCAAAGAAGGCAACCTGTACAGCTACTATCCCCAAAATGAAAAAGCCAAGTACAAAAGGCTCGAAAAATTTAACTTTTGCTTTGCGGAATTTGAAACGGAGGACAGGCGGAAAGGGTGGTTGGATACGGAGGGGCGGGAGTATTTTCGGGAATAAGGAAGGTTCGTTGAATAGATTCTAATAATCTTAAATATTCGCTATACATTAATTTTCAGAAAACACCATTGATTTGTCCAAAACGGACTTTTGGTTCTCTCTGTCATTTTTTGCGGCTCTTGTAGCATTATTTGATACGGCAAAAGAAGAGCGGTTGGTTTGAATATTTGCTTCCGATTAACGGATATATTACATTTTATTAAACTGATGCAAAATAACCGGTTGCAGCAGACACGGAATAAAATGTGTTTTTTACGGAAAAACGAAAACCCTGCCGGGAGAAAAGAGTTAATACTTTTATCCAAAAAGCAGCTACAAAACCACTGTTTCACCACTAATCCTCTTATTCAAAAATCCGATACCAAAAAGAATAACCTGCTTTCCGTTACCTTGATAGGCTTCCGCATATTGCATTTTCTGAATTTGAGTAATTGCCTGCTTGGCAAGCGTTTCAAGATTTTTTACGCGCGCTTTTTGACCGAATTTAAACTTGATGATATAAATTTTGTCCGAAAATTCAATTACCGCGTCGATGCGCCCCTTGTCCGTCTCCTTTTCCAACAAAGACGACACACCGACCAAGCGCAGAATCATATAAGTCAAAGAATGATAATATGCTTCTTTGGGAATGTGCAGACGGGCGGGAATATCCGCAAAAAAACTGCGCAAAATTTTCAGAAAATCTTCCGTCCGTTCGTCGCGCAACGCTTCGCGTAAATCCTTCGCTTCGGTTCTGACTGACATATTACTTTCTTCCAAAAATGCTCCCGATACTTGTGTCAAAAAAGCATGGCGCACCTCCTCATTCGGATAATCGAGTCGATAATACTGTCGAAAATCATCGTCGTAATAAGTCTCTTTTATCGTCAAATAACCGGTTTGAAAAAGCAACGGTACGATAGGAAAATTGCGTAAATCGAGCGAATTACCGACGAGGTCTTCGGTTTCGGTATTCTCTAATTTTTCGGGTAAAAATTGCTGCTCCTTTATCAAATCAATCAAAAAGCTCGTAGTACCGGTCGAGAACCAATAATTCCTGAAATTTTGCTCGCTAAGGCTGCTGATGACAGAAAACGGGTTGTACAAGGTGCTCTTTCCGTTCCAAGAATAACCGTTGTATTTCGATTTATAAAGCCGATAAAGTTCCGCCTCCGAAAAGCCGAATTTATCGCGCACTTTTGCTAAATGCGGCGCGAAATTACTACGCAGTTCCGCTTCGGAAAAGCCCGTCATATCGGCAAAAGTTTCGTCCAAACTAATGTCTTCGATGTTGTTCATACCCGAAAAAACGCCGGTCTTGGCGAAGCGACTGACACCGGTGAGCATCACGAAATGTAAATCCGCATCCATGGCTTTTATCGAACCGTACAAACCTTGCAGCAGACTGCGATTTTCAAAAAAAGCCGTTTCGTCCGCGAGCAAATCCACTAAAGGTTTATCGTATTCATCTACCAAAATGACCGCCGGCCCCTCTTTTTTCTTAATGCCGCGTATCAATTCTACAAAGACATCAATCACGGTATCACCCTCGGCAGTTACGCCAAAATCAGCGGCAATATTCTGAAAACTGCGAATCAAAGATTTACGAAATACTTCGACTCCGCTTTACATTCTACCGTAGAATAATCTAAATGCACCACCGGAAACCGCTTTTCGCTCGGTTTGACTTTGAGTCCGCTAAACAATTCTTGCTTTCCCGTAAAATAAGCCTTCAACGTAGAAAGCAACAAAGACTTCCCGAAACGACGCGGACGCGCATAGAAAAAATAATTTCCCCGTTGCAGCAAGCGCGAAATGTACTCCGTCTTGTCCACGTAAACGAAATTTCCTTTCCTGATTTTTTCAAAAGTCTGTATGCCTAAAGGAAGTTTTTTCATGTGGTAAAGGTAGCAGAAATTTGAATTTTGGGGGAGGCATGAAGATTTTTTGCTGTTTGAGTCGTTTGAAAATATTTTATCGGTAAAATAATTATGCGAAAATCAAGTTTTCTATGCAGCAAAAGTGCTTTAGCTACTGCTGTGTTTTTTTGTTTCTGACAGTTTTCTTTCGTCATCGGTAGCGTAGATTTTACGAAGTAAAATCCAAATCATAACCAATCATAAGAATCATAAAAATCAGGTTCAAAAAAAAGTATCAGCAACTAATAAATCTTTGCACTACCGCCGCAATTCTCACGCACAACAAACGACCGACCATGCATAAAACCGTCCTCCTCTTTTTTGTTTTCCTGCTTTCTTATCCGATTTCCGACCTCACCGCACAAAACCTCACCGTCGAAATAGACCAAAAGACCTTCGACGCTGCCGCGAAATCTTTGCTGCTCATTTCCGACGCTTACGGTGATATTTTAGATTACCAAATGCTGTTCGACCCCGCGCCGACCGAGAGTGTAACTTGGAAAACTACCGTGCAAAAAGAAAAAAACACCGCCCTGCACCTCACGATAATCAACGAATATTTAGCCAAAAAATCGCGGAATTATTATTTCAGAGCCGTCAGCTACACCGACATTCCCGCCGACTTTTACGCCGACGGAAAGGACTTCGCGGACTGCTGCGGCAAGCAAACCGACACCCGCGAAATCACGCTGCACATCACCGAGCCGCAGGATATTTCCTCGTACAGCATCTACCCCGACACCTACGGCGAGCGGCGCGACAAAAGCCGGCGCAAGCGCACCAAAATCTACCTCGACCACCCCGCCGACACGGATTTATTAGGCGTTTTTTTCCACGAATACAGCGCGACCCCGCGCCTGATGTACCTCGAAAACCAAAGCCTCGACCTCTTTAATCGCGTACATTGGGATTCGCTGTCGCCGCACTACGATTACCGAGAAATCCACCTGCCCTCGGCGCAAAAGTGGTCGATTCACGGCAAAGCATTCAACGTCGATACGGGCAATAACTGCACCTTTTATCAGTACCGTGCGCTGAGCGACATTACCTCTTTCGACCTGTATCTGCCCCTCGACGAGACGCTGACGGATGTGGTGTACACCTTCCGGTACATCGACCCGCTTTACGACAACCGCACCGTCACTATCAAAACGGAAGGCGACCTCATCGGCGAGGAAAACTTCCTCTTCCCGCCCGTCGCTTACACTACCGAAGTCTTTGATAAACAAGAAGTTATCGTCACCACGGAAAGCAAAAATGCGGAACTCTCCGCCACCTACCGCCCGCGCGACGTGTGGCTCTCGGCACCGACCGTTGACCCGCGAGCGGCGGAAGTCACCCGTCCGTTTTGGACGGTACGCGCCCCGGTCGGCTCCGATTTACGCTTCCGACTGCCGGATTTGGCAAGGTTTCACGCGGACTTGCACATTCTGCCCTTGCTGAAAGAGGCGACGGCGCGCTCCGTTTCGGTCCGGCAGAGTAATGATTTTGGGGAGCGAGTGGTTAGGGATTGGGGGTGGTGAGGTATGGGATGTCGGACGGACAATATTTTTCAGTTCTTTCAAAAAAGAGTATTTTTACCAAAAAAACTACTGTTTAATTTAAAATCGAGGTCATGCAAACATTAAATCGTCCGCTTTCCAATATGCAGTTAGAGCTGCTGAAACTCTTCTCTCGTGACATTGCCGAAGAAGACTTAAAAGCTATTAAAATGCTTATCGTCGAATATTTATCCGATAAATTAGATAGGCAAACGGATAAGGTTTGGGAGGAGAAAGGTTGGACGGAGGAGGATATGGAGAGGTTACTGAATACGCACATGCGGACGCCTTATCGTTCCGATAAATAGAGGGTCTTGAAAGTAGTTTTAGATACTAATATTTTGCACTCCATTCAAAACCGATTTCAACATCGAAAACAGTAAAGTTTTACCGAACCGACGCGGACAGGCAGTTACAAAACGCTTTATTCTGTGCCAATTTAAAAACTATTTTCTGCGGTCGGAGACCGCAACCGGTTCGGATAGAATTTTTAAATTCTACCGAGCAAGGAGGCGGAAGACGTTGACCGAGCGGGTATTGCTTGACTTTGAGAGATAAATAGGATTTGCAAATCCTCCGACCGCTTTGTTCAATACCGATTTAAAAATATTAACGGCGGTCGGAGACCGCAAGCCGGTTCGGATAGAATTTTTAAATTCTACCGAGCGAAAGAGTGGAAGACATTGACCGAGCGGTGTTTTTTTTTTAAATTGGCTTTGTTTTCATTGTAAAAAATCATTTTTTTCGGTAAAATATTTTATTACCCTTTCGAGAATTAAGATATTTTGCTTAACTTTGAACATCGCTAATATCAAAATTGCTTGTAATGTGCTGATTTTTGCTTATCTTTTTGCTTAATTTTTGTAAGTGAATATGATACTATGAAATCTGCTTATGTATCGACAGAAATACTGATACAGGTAATTTGTACTAAAAAAACCAAAGATTCTACCTCGGCTAAAAACCAATAAACCAAAGTTAGAATCTTCATTTATTTTTCCATCTAATTTTTTTAATCATGAAGATTTTTAAAATCAACCTTTTTGTTCTGTGCTGCATCTTTGCAGTCGCTTTTTCCTCCTGTGAAAAAGATAATTACACAGACCCGGCATCCTCTTCCGATAATGCGGTGACAGAAAGTCGACAACGAAACGACGATTTTTTCAATAGCCGGAAAACCTATGAACGGTTAAGGAATACTGCTCATAATTGGAGCAAAGATAGTCAAGCCTCACTAAGGTCTGACGACGAAGATGTCGATGAACTAAAAGACTACGTTGACGATTTAAACATTTTGCTCAACGACAAATACGTCAACAAAATCATTGCAGACGAAGGCTATCCTTTATAGGATGCGAGTAAAGTTTACCTTTTGGATAACGGGGGTTCAATCGTTTTTACGCCGATATTTAAGGAAAGTTCTGATAAAATCAACGCTGTGTTTGTATATTCCGACTTTGGAGCAGATGAGAACAGTTATATCATGATGACCCGAGAAGAAATGGTAGTCATTGCAAGCGACCCGAAAAATCCTAATTTTCATTTACTCAATAAAATTTACAAAGAGTTTGACAGTGACTTGTTTGCTCTTGATTTACCCCAATACGATGATTGGGCAGAACTTGTTCTTGCGGTTGACGATGCCTGTTACAATTGGATAGGTTTTGCAAGTGACGGATTGAATGACTTTAGTTATGTTGTTTGCTCAAGCGGTTGTACTAATGATTTGTTGAATTCAGGTATTGTCGATGAAAATGAAGAAATAGCATGGGTTAGAGGTAATTGTACCAAAGCTGCAGTTATTGATGCTTTTCTACAAAACAACGGTTCACTCAACTCCGATGTTATTTCGGCAGCAGAGGTTATTTTGGAAACTACGATATTGGGCGAGTTATCACGATTTGAACTTACAGCAATAATTGAAAACATTGGTCCAGAGTTGATATTCTTATTGGGAGAAGGAGTATTGAGTGATGCATGTGAATCTACCATTTCCTCACGAGAAATGACGAGCCTCGTTATGAATACTCCGAGTATCTGGACTTATAGTGTGAATGATTTTTATAGCGATTTAGGAGAACAGTTTGATTATATAGTTAAGAAACATTTTGAACATTGTCTTAAAATGGAATGTGTTCTTGATAAACTTTTGGAAACAGGTCTGTGTAGCGATATTGCAAACTCATTTGAAGAGTTAGAAGGAGATTTCGATTTAATCTATCAATATGACTACAATTGTATGAGTCATCCATTTTTGAGTGATGACCTCAACTATGGACCTGACTGTGAATTTTCCGGTCAACAGAGCAACTATGCCTCGACTCGACCTTCACCCGGTTGTTTTGAGGATGAAGACGGTAGTATTGTTTGTGAGCCGTTTACCATACAACTCTATAACAAACATTTTTGCGATAATCTTAGTCCTTTAGAAATGGCTGCATACTACTTACACGAAACCATACATTCCGAATTTCACAGATGGGTGTACGAAGGAGCCTCAGGAAATATAACATCAACAACCCAATTTTCAGCCAACGGTCTCTTATGGTCAGCAATAGTGTTGGATAAGTACGGGTCTGATGATATGACTAACCACCATGCGTTAATGAATGAATATTTAGTACCTGAGATGACAGATATTCTTTGGACGATAAACGGAGAAACTGACGTAGCAAATAAAATAAACTATCAATATTTTGTCTATGATTTGCTACTCTCGGACGACCTTTTAATTTCTATGGGATATTTAACCCAAACCGACTTAGATAACTTAAAAGACCTCTCATCTCAAGTAGTTTCAAATGTCGGCTGTGAATAATTTTTCAAAAAATATTATTAATTTGACCAAGAGAACACTAATAGTTCTCTTGGTTTTATATTTTTACTCATGTAATTCTAAAACAACTATCACGGAAAATTATGACTCGATATCTCAACTACAAGAGAAAGCAGTTCATTGTGTGTTGGAAGAATATTATCAAAATACAACGAAAAAAGTCCAAAGTTCTACTATCTTAATAGTCCAAAAAAAATCATTTTACTTTAAGACAGGACTCGGTAAAATACGTGACAATTTTCAAGCTGTGCGCGGAGTATTAAACGATACTGTTTCAATAAAAACAATCCCTAAAATTAAATTCGTTAAAAGCGTTAAGTTGTCGGATTTTATCGTTGCACGTAATGAACAAGGTTTAAAAGAAAGCTATTGGCGATTTTCTCCGCTGTTCACTACTCAATCGCAAGGCTTTTATCTGATACTGTCAGAAAAAAGTAATTATGAATCAAGGGAGGTATCTATACATTTGATACGACGAAAGAAGAGCGGTCGCTTTGAATATTTGCTTCCGGTTAACGATTATATTGTTTTTAATTAAATATATGTCGCACATCGTTCTCGCAGTATTCTACGCTCTTTCCAAAATCATTCCCGTAAAAGTGTTTTTTCTAACTAATCAACTGCCTGTCAGAAAACTCGAGCGAATTTCTGTACTCGCCTTTTTTGATATGTAACAAAGTCACCCCACCACCAAAACCAAATCATCCTGCTCCACCAGCGTCTTCTCCCCCAAAACAATCTCCTCCACCACTCCCGCCACCGGCGAAGTAATCGTACTCTCCATTTTCATCGCTTCGATGATAAACAGCGGCGTATTTTCCTCGATTTTTTGTCCTTTTTTCACCAAGATGCGCGACAGACTGCCTTGCAGCGGTGAGCCGATTTCGTTAGGTGCCGTCGCCTTGCGGTTGCGCACGATGTCAATGTTCAGGCTGCGGTCG
This sequence comes from Saprospiraceae bacterium, assembly GCA_020629965.1. Lineage (GTDB taxonomy): Bacteria > Bacteroidota > Bacteroidia > Chitinophagales > Saprospiraceae > JAHDCG01. Next base: position 28,596 of record JAHDCG010000020.1, read on the forward strand.
CGGATTTCAATCGAGCGGTTTTGTCCGTTCAGTTCAAAGAAGACGATGCGGATGCCCTCTTCGTTCGGTTCGCTGTAATTGAGGAAGCGCGCGCTGACCGTTTTGCCCTCTTCGATTTCGATGAGGATGACCTCGCCGGGCTTCAGACCGTAGAAAAAAGCGGGGGTCGGCAGAGTGCGTATCGAGCCGAATTTTTCGTTGAATTCATGAAAATCACGGAAGACTTTCGGGTACAGTTTGTAAGAAATGAACCGCTTGAGGTTGTAATGCTCGCCGAACTCTTTTTGAAATTCCGGGAACTCTTTTTTGAAATCGACCGGCTCCA
>JAHDCG010000020.1:29020-48902 GCA_020629965.1 Saprospiraceae bacterium
GCCGCCGAAGAGGTCGTTTGCCGCCTGATAGTTTTGTTTTATCGTCTCGAATTGCTCTTCCAAACCCAAACCCCGCGCCTGCGGTCGCAGGTTGGAGTACTGCCCGCCGGGGATTTCGTGCTCGTACACCTCGGCCGTGCCTGCGCGCAGTTCCGTCTCGAAGGGGTAGTAATATTTGCGCACCGACTCCCAGTAATTGCTGAATTTATTGAGCGACGGCAGGTTCACTTTTTTCTCGCGCGGGTGCCCTTCCATGGTCGCCGCGAAGGAGTTAAAATTGGGCTGCGAGGTCAGTCCCGACATACTTGCCAACGCCACGTCGATGACATCTACGCCCGCATCTACGGCGCGGTTGTAGGTCGCGCCCTGCATGGAGGTCGTGTCGTGCGTGTGCAGGTGAATCGGTATATCGACGGCATCTTTGAGGGCGGGAATGAGGATTTCGGCGGCACGCGGTTTCAGCAGCCCCGCCATGTCTTTGATGCAGAGAACGTGTGCGCCCTCGTCTTCCAGTTGCTTCGCCAAATCGACGTAATATTGCAGCGTAAATTTCTCTCCGTCGGGCTTGCTTACGTCGCCCGTGTAGCCGATGCAGGCCTCCGCTATTCTGCCCGCGTCGCGCACTTTGCGGATGCTGACTTTCATATTTTCCACCCAATTCAAAGAGTCGAAAATACGGAAAATGTCGATGCCCGTTTCGGCAGCTTGCTCGATAAAGCCTTCGATTAAATTGTCGGGATAAGCCTTGTAACCCACGCCGTTGGAGCCGCGCAGCAGCATCTGGAACAGCACGTTGGGTATCGCCTGACGCAGCAAAGACAGGCGTTTCCACGGGTCTTCTTTCAAAAATCGCATACACACGTCGAAGGTCGCGCCGCCCCACACTTCCATGCTGAACACATCGTCCGCGTGGTTTTTGGCGAAACTCTCGGCGACATTCAGCAGGTCGATAGTCCGCATTCGGGTCGCCAACAGACTTTGGTGCGCATCGCGGAAAGTCGTGTCGGTATAGAGGATATTTTTTTGCTCTTTAATCCACTTCGACATACCCTCGGGGCCTTTGCGCACGAAGAGTTGCTTGGTGCCGTCGGGGTAAGCGGCATGGTGCTGAAAGTCGGGCACAATCGGCTCGGTAAACAGCTTTTCCTGCCGCTCGGAACGGTATTTTACGTCCGCATTGCCGTTGACAATCGTCTCGGCGAGATAGCGAATAATCTTGGTACCCCGGTCGCGGCGACGCGGCATGTCGAGCAACTGCGGGTTGTCTTTGATAAAATTAACGGTCGCTTTGCCGCGTCGGAAATCGTCGTTTTGCAGCAAATTCAGCAAAAAGTCGATGTTGGTTTTTACGCCGCGCACCCGAAACTCGCGCAAAGCCCGGTGCAGCCTGTCCGCAGCGCCCGTCATCGTGCGTCCGTAGCTCGTGACCTTCACCAGCAGACTGTCGAAAAACGGCGAAATCACCGCCCCCGAAAACGCCGAACCCGCATCCAAGCGAATGCCCATACCGCTCGCCGAGCGATAGGCAATCAACGTACCGTAGTCGGGTTTGAAGCCGTTACTCGGGTCTTCGGTCGTCACGCGGCATTGTATCGCGCAGCCGAAAACCTTGACGTCTTCCTGCGATTTGATATAGATGCGGCGGTGCGACAATTCGTAGCCCATGCAGACCAAAAGCTGCGAACTTACGATGTCGATACCCGTAATTTGCTCGGTAATCGTGTGCTCGACCTGAATGCGCGGATTGACCTCGATGAAGTAAATATTTTCGTTTTTGTCCACCAAAAACTCGACCGTACCCGCGCAGGAGTAGTCGGCGGCGCGGCACAGTTTGAGGGCGTAGGCGTAGAGTTTGTCTTTGGTTTCCTGCGCCAAAGTAATCGCCGGGGCGACCTCGACCACCTTTTGAAAGCGACGCTGCACGGAGCAATCGCGCTCGTAGAGGTGCACCAGATTTCCGTGCTTGTCTCCGAAAATCTGCACCTCGATGTGCTTCGGATTGTCGATATATTTTTCGATAAAAACCGTATCGTCGCCGAATGCCGTGCGGGCTTCGTTGCGCGCTTCATCGTATTCCGTTTCCATTTCGGCGTCGCTGCGCACGATGCGCATCCCGCGTCCGCCGCCGCCCGAGGCCGCTTTAACCATGACGGGGTAGCCGATTTTATTCGCCTCCGCTTTCGCAATTTCGGTCGTAGAAATATCCGCCAAGCTGTCTTCAATCAAAGGAATTTTCAGGCGACGCGCCAATTTTTTCGTCCGCACTTTATCACCGAGTTGCATCATCGCCTCCGGACTCGGGCCGATAAAAATGATGCCTTCCTCGCGGCAGCGGGTCGCAAATTGCACGTTTTCCGACAGAAAACCGTAGCCCGGGTGAATGGCCTCCACCCCGCGTTCTTTCGCCACACGCAGGATTTCTTCGATGTCTAAATACGGTTTCAAAGGGTCGTCTTTTGCTCCGATTTGGTAACTTTCGTCGGCTTTATAGCGGTGCAAAGACAGGCGGTCTTCAAAAGTGTAGATGGCAACGGTGCGGATTTTCAGCTCACTCGCCGCGCGCAAAATACGAATGGCGATTTCGCCGCGATTGGCAACGAGTAATTTCTTGAATTTTGTGATCTTGGCAGACATAATGTTAGTTGGTGGGTGGTGGTTGACGGATGCGTTTGTTTTTTTTCTCGGGTTTTGTCGAGGTTCTTAATTTCTTTACGTTTTCGACGGCGGTAAGTTCGGTATTTTTTCGGAAAGGAGCGGGTGAATAATTTGGAGTTTTTACGGTTTCCGGCTGCACGTCTTCAGCCCCCTAACCTCCACGACTGAAGTCGGGACAGGCCCGATTCGGGGGAACTTTCTCCGGGCTTAAATCTGTGGTTTAATGCTTGAACTTATCGCCTCTCATTTCGCACAAAAACAAAATTTGTGATTTCCCTTTTTTGAAAATCGAATTCAAGTTCAAAGCAAATTTTAGTTGCAAAGACAGATACTCCCCCACATTGGGGGTCTTTCATACGGCTCTTACCACTTTATCTGTCTGCCCCCCTACCTAACCAATAATTCCCACCGAAATTTCCGCCTTTCCTCTTACTTTTGAAAAATCAATCCAACAACTTTAAAAAATCAACGCATGAAAAACCTCTTACTTTCCCTCCTCCTCTTCCCCCTTTTTCTTTCCGCGCAAAGCGAAAATTATACGCCGTTGCTTGCTGAAGATAAGCATTGGATTTATAAGGGCTGTGACCTTCAAGGCTCTGATATACCTTCTTTTTTCGCCTATTCCGTAGAGGGCACGATTGAATACGAGGGTCAAGAATATGCGAAATTTTACCGCAGACAATTCGGTTTACCCGGTATGCAGTCTCCCTGCAACCACATTGACGGTGACTACCAAATTCCTTCTCCTTATATTCTCGAAAATGAAATCCTGTTGGGCGGTATTCGAGAAGATGAAAACGCACAAAAAGTGTATATTTATCCGATAAATGCATTGATTGCCTGTGACGACTCGCTGTTCGTAGAAAGACTTCACTTTGATTTTGCACAAGAACCGGGCGACACTTTAGATACTTGTACGACGGGAGATTTTGGAGACGGCTCGTTTCCTTTCCCCTCGCCTTTTGTTTTGGAGGACATTTTACCCGACATTTATCATGATATAGAAGGAAACAGATACAGGTACAAGATGGACGGAAACAATGATGAATTCAGTTTATATGAAGGAGTCGGTTCACGCCTCGGCATCCACAAGGGAAATGAAAACTTTATATTTATTGCGGAAGGTCACTTTTTCTTAGACCGCATTTGCATCGGTCCCGCCTCAGACTGCTTCCAAACCCTCACCTCCGTCGATAACCTTTTGCCGAGCAAAGCAATAACCATCTCCCCCTCCCCTTCCGCCGGCAATTTCACGGTCTCTGCCGAAGTCGATTTACCGCAAGATGCCGTTTTGAATATCTATGATTATACGGGAAAAAGGGTGCTGATGCAAGCGCAAAATGACGGCGGTTTTTCGGTTGCAGAAAATTTGCCGAGCGGTTTGTATGTGTTGCGGGTGCGGGCGGAAGGGCGTGTAATTTGGACGGGGAAGACGGTAGTGTATTGAACTTTTTTCTCTTAAAATAATTAAAAGCCGAATGTGTGACTACGTTCGGCTTTTTGCGTTCACCTTACTTGCATAATAAATCGAGATTGTTGCCCGATTCGTTTATTCAAATTCAAAACAATTTTATACGTTAAAATTATATTTTAAATGTAATTAGATTAACCAAACAAAAACACTACCTTTGACTCAAATTATTACAATTAACCAAATCGAAAACAATAACTTTACCAAAACTCGCCCTCTACCTCGGGCTGCTGATTGCCGGAGGCGGCATCGGATTTTTCCTCGGCATCCAAAATCAAGCCGCCGCCGCACCGCTCACCGAAAAAACTTCCGTACATGCGCCGGATGAAAAATCGGAAGTAAAAACCGCGACGGAAACGGAAAAACCGGCGGTCGAAACCGAAACTAAAACTCAAATCGCGGAGACCGAAAATGCGCCCGCCGACGAAAATGCGACGGAAGAAATTGCCGATACGACAAACCCGGAAAGCGAAACCGTCACCGAAAAATTACCGACCAAACCCGCCCCCGAAGTCGTCAGCCAAAACGCCGGTCCCGGTGAATTGTGCTTCACCGACGAAGGTCAGATCAGCACTCAACTCACGCTTTTTGCCGAGCGCAAAGAAGCTGAAAATCTGATGTACGATAACGTCGATCCCGCCAACATGCAGGACTGCTCGGGCATTTTTCACCGCACCGCCGCTTTCGTCGGTACGTTGTGCGACCGCTACAAATACCCCGACCCCGCCGTGGCACGCGACAGCCGCTCCCTCGCCAAATGGTACCACGACAACAACAACCTGACCATCATCGACGACCCGGTGCGCAAACGCAATCTGATACGCCTCGGCTCGGTTATGTTTTTCGGGAAGTCGGGAAAAAAGTACGCCGCCACTGCCGACATCGTCACCGCACCGCGTCCCAAAGGCATTATTCAGCACATCGGCGTAGTGACGGAAGTGACCCGCGATGCGGAAGGAAATGTCATCGGCTACGTCATGTTTCACGGTCGCCGACCGGGCAAGCGGGCGGAACGCAGTCACTATCACAAAATAAAACCGCCGCGCTTGGGTTTCCCGATTTTGGGAAATTGGAGTCAGCAGTGGGTAGCCGTAGCGAATATTATGACGGAGGATTACGATAATGCGCTGACGGCAAAATAGTTTTATGTGTAGTTTTTTGTGTTTGGGTGTTTGAGTGCCGTCGGCGTTTCGGACACCCAAACTTTTTTTTAACTGCTTAGAGGTACGGGACACTTCTCTAAATCAAAACTCGGAAAAATCGGACACCCCCTAATGATTTACTGAAAAAACGACTTTCATCTTTTCCCAACCAAGCCTGTAAAAAACACCTTCAAGTCAGCAATAATCTTCAAACAATTTAGACAACTGCAACCGGTCAATACTACCGACTAAAAAAGATTTAACAACTCGACCGGCTTTTACCAAAAGTTGCCTATATTTGCGTAACTAATTACGTAATCACAAACGTAAGTGCATGGATTTATTTGAAAAAGCAGGAAAAATGCTCATCGGTACACGGATGCGGATGCTCAACGAACGCCTTTCGGCAGACGCTGCCGCTATTTTCAATTTGTACGGAACGGACATGGAAATTAAGTGGTTTCCCGTTTTTTATATGTTGTCGCAGGAGGGCGAATTGGCGGTGACGGACATTGCGCAGCGCATCGGGCACAGTCACCCCTCGGTGAGTAAAATAGTGCGGGAAATGGTCAAAAACGGCATGGCGGTCGAGACCAAAGACCCCGCCGATAAACGCCGTAACTTGGTCAGCCTGTCCGAAAAAGCAAAGGAAATTTTACCGCAGCTCGAAAAACAATACGTCGATGTCACCCGCGCCGTGGAATGCATTTTAGACCAAAGCAAACACAATCTGTGGAAAGCGACGGAAGAATTCGAGTACCTGCTCGACCAAAAATCCATGCTCGCCCGGGTGCGCGAGGAGCGTAGAAAACGGGAAATGAGCGAGGTCGAAATCATCGACTACACACCGCAATATCAAGCCGATTTTAAACGCCTGAATTTGGAATGGATCGAGCAATTTTTCAAAACGGAAGAAACGGATTTGAAAATGCTGAACGACCCGCAGGGCTACATTTTGGACAACGGCGGCTTTATTTACGTGGCTTTATATGACAAAAAACCCGTCGGTGTCATCGCTTTGATAAAGATGGAAAACGAAGAATTTGATTTTGAATTGGCAAAAATGGGCGTCTCTCCCGCCGCGCAGGGCAAGGGCATCGGTTGGCTGTTAGGACAAAAGGTCATTGAAAAAGCCAAAGCGGAAGGCGCGCGCAATCTCTACTTAGAAAGCAATACTATCCTCAAACCCGCCGTCAATCTGTACCGAAAAATGGGCTTTCGCAAAGTCGCCGGGCATTATACGCCTTATGAGCGGTGCAATATTCAAATGGTTTTGGATTTGGAATAAAATCGAATAAGCAAAAAGGCTTTATTAAAAAAATTCCTAATCGTAAAAATTAACGGGTTCACAAATAAACAAATCAACCCTTAAACAAATAAACAACCTAAGTTACTTCAGTTTTACAAAGGAGTCACGGTACCGACCGGACTCCTTTGCTTTCTTTTGATAAAATTTTAGACCGCACTAACGTTCACATTCTGACTGTTTTACGGAAATACCGGATAATTTTAAAGGTAAGTAAAAGAAACCAAATAACTTGAACCATTATGCTCATTCTTTTTCCTTCTAAAAAACACAAAAAATAGTTCCGTAGCTACGGCTATGCAACGATTTTTTGAATTCTTTAGAAGAAAAAATAAAAGAGCATTCCGGCTCAACTTACTTAATTTCTTTTACTAAGCGGCATTTTGTCTTTAACGTCCTCTCCCCGTCATTTTCATATATCAGATAAAATTCAATTCGTTCTCCAAAAACAAAAAATCCTCTCCGCACATTATCTGTACGCAAGCAAAAAACACGACTTTTTCAATCTAACCCGACCCATCGAAAAACAGCACGTTTTTTGCCGTAATTACACCTTTATATTTCCCTTCTTTTTACTCTCCTGTCAATTACCGATTAGATTTTTTTACACTTTTTTATTTTAAAATTTGCCGTCTTCACCTGCGCGCAAACCACGTTTTATTATCGCTTTAACATCATCTGAATCACTTACATCTATTTTAAATTTCAACACAATAACTTTCATGCAAAATTTATTGACAGCACTCTTTTTTTTCTGTTTTTTAAATCTGAACGCTCAAACCGGCAACCGGCTTTTCAACTACGCAGAAACAACAAAACCACCTGCCGCCGAGGCGCAGTATCACGAGCCGCTCGCTGCCAAAGCAACCTTAAATCTCGACTTGAAAAACATCACGGATGAATTTTCCGTCGCATTAAATTTGCCGCAAGGCATCGAATATAACCTGACCGCCGAAAAAATCGACCGCCGCCACCCCGTCGGCAACGTCGATATTTACTACGGCAGCACGGGCGACCCCGCCTGGGCACACCTGCCGCATTACCGCGATGTCGTGATGACCGTCAATCGCAACAGCGGCAATATGGTCATGCACATCTTTTCTGCCGACGGCACGTTTAACGTCATGCCGAATGCGGACGGGACTTATCGAGTCAGCAAAGAAGAAACGCCCGATTGCATTTCCGACCGACACCACGGCTTTAATGCGGGCGCACAAAATTTTCTCGACCCCGCCAAAATGATGATGTCCGGCTGCAATGAACAAGACGATAATAACGACTACGTGGTCGATATGTACTTCGGCTACTCGCATCAGGCGGCGGCGCAAATCGGCGACATTCAAGCCTACTCCGTCGCACAAATCGAAACGGTTAACGTAGGTTTTCAAAATTCACTCGTCACGGATATTTATCTGCGCCTCGTAAATTTGGGTGTCAGCGAACACCACGTCGGGGTCATCGGTGGGTCTATCAATACATTTTTCGACCATTTTCAGGAAGATTTCAATAATTCCGGCGCAGACATGGGCGCGTTTTATGACAGCTTTTTTCCCGGCGCCAATAACGGCGGAGGTTTTGCGGGCGTACCCGGGCGGGCGAGCATCAACGCGGCGGCTTCGGGCGCGGTCTTTCGCCACGAGTGGGGACACAACTCCGGCTCGCGCCACTGCCCCACCGACGGCGGCGGCACGGCAACTTACGCCTCCGGCTGGAACAACGGCAACGGCGCGACCCACATGTGCGGCAATGCCATCAATTTTTTCTCCAATCCGAATATCAACGACGCACAAGGAGACGCAATCGGCGATGCCGTCAACGGCGATAACACCCGCAACATCACCGAGCGCAGAACGGTTTATTCGGGCTACGCCAAACACATCACGCCCTACGACGCGGCGGACACGGGCGCAGCCTGTCCTTTGGATTTTGCGCAGGGCAGATACACGATACAAAATGTCGCAAGCGGAAACTTTTTAAGTCCGACCGGTACGGGTGCGCAGGGCGACGGCATTGACCAAGCAACCGCGCAAGGCAGTACGGAATTATGGGACATCGTGCATTTTCGCGCCGATTTGTACACCATTTATAATGCCGCTACGGGCAGAGTTTTGGACGTTTTCAGCTCCTCCTCCTCCCCCGGCGCGAATGTCGGTCTGTGGACGACCAACGGCGGCAGCAGTAACCAACTGTGGAAATTGGAGGAACAAGCCTCCGGCAATTTCACCCTTTCGCCCAACAGTAACAGTCTTTGTCTGCAAGTTATTAACGGCGAGTCCGCCGAAGGAGACTTGGTGATACAAGACATCTGCGACGGCACGACCGATGCCGAATGGATATTGACCCCGAATGCGGGTACGGGTAACGCCGCATTGACTTTCGCTGTTGCCGATGTCGATGCGAGCTGCGCGGGCAGTGAAGACGGCAGCGCGACCGTAATACCGACCGGCGGCAGTGGCAGCTACACCTACGCCTGGGAGACCGGCGGCACGGCAGCTACCGAACCGAATTTGAGCGCGGGCGACTACGTCGTCACCGTGACCTCGGCGGGCCGCAGCTACTTTACGACGGTCAATGTGGGCGGCTCCGTGCCTTTAATTCCGGAATATACCACAACCAACAACACCCCGACCGCCGGCGGCACCATCGACATCACCAATGTACAAAACGCAAGCGGCGCAACGACTTACGCTTGGAGCGACGGCGGCACGGGCGCAACCCGCAACGGCTTGGCGGGCGGCACGTACACCGTCACCATCACGAGCGGCGGCTGTACGGATGTGCAGGAAATTCGTATTTTCGACGGTCTCGACCCGGGCACGGAATACGTGATACAGCACCTCGCTTCGGGTCTGTATTTGCAGCCGCGCAACGGTTCTTTGGGGCAATCGGCAGCAATCGTTTTGGGAAATTGCCCGACGGACGCAGAGGCTTACCGCTGGCGCGCGGATGCGGCGTGGGCGAATGTTTTCCGCTTCAGAAATCAAGAGGCCGGCTCGACCAATCGCTACCTTACGGTGCGTGACCAAGGTGCCGTCGGCGACTCTTTGCGCCTGACGGGCTGGACGAGCGGCAATACGGAAAATTTTGTCCTCACCCAAACCGGCGCCGGCACTTTCACCCTGCGCAGCAACGCCAACGACTCGGGTCTTTCCGTCTCCGGTAACAACGCCGGCGACTTCATTCTGCAAACCGACCCCGGCACCGGCGCGGCGGATGATTTTGTGTTTATCCCGATTGTGGCTTGTAATCCGGATGCGAGCGGTACGGCTTGCGACGACAACGACACGACCACGGACGACGACCAAGTTAATCTGCTTTGCGGATGCTGCGGCGTACCCAATGAGTGCTTCGGTATCGGCGATGCGGACAGCGACAAAAATTGCACGGACACGGACTGCGATGACAACGACGATACGGTCTTCCTCTTCTCCCCCTGCGACGATGCGGATGCCAACACGGTCGGTGATGCCACCGATGAGTCCTGCGATTGCGTCGGTCGCCCGATGACTTGCACCGAGACAGGCAACGGCTTAGACAATGTGGCGAGAGTCGGTACGGCTACGGTGCGGAATACTTTAGGGTCGAGTCCGGGCGCGGAGGTTTTGAATGACGGTAACTTAGACGGTATTTACGATAACGGTACGGTTTGGCATTCGAGCAATTCATTTTCCTGGGCAAACATCGAGCTTTTGCAAGAGGAAATGATTAAGGAAGTCACGGTTTATCCGCGTACGGACTGCTGCAATACCCGCCTGAACGGTGTGTATATTTTGGTATCGGATGTGCCGTTCAGCGACCCCGATTTGAGTTTGGCACAACTGATTGCCGAGGCGGATTTTGCGCACGAAATTCCGACAAATTACAACAGCACCGACCCTTACACCGTGACCGTAAACACCTTGGGCCGCCACGTTCGGCTCAAGGCGAACTCGGAATTTATGAACCTCGCAGAAATCGAAGTCCGCACCTGTCCGCAGGCTTCGGCGGCACTGCCCGTCGAGTTGTTGTCTTTCACGGGAGAAACGGCGGTAAAAAGCAACGATTTATTCTGGAGTACGGTACGCGAAAGCAACAACGCCGGCTTTACGATACAGCGCAGCTTAGACAATCGCACCTTCACCGACATCGGCTACACGGCGGGTGCGGGCGACAGCGAAACGGAAACGGCTTACACCTTCAGCGACCAAAATCCGCCGCGCGGCACGGCATTTTACCGTCTGCTGCAAACGGATTTCGACGGTACGGAAAGCTACTCGGCGGTCATCAGTTTGACGCGCACCGACGGGAAAGATTGGCAGATTTACCCCAATCCGCTCGGCACGGGTCGCACGCTGACGGTCAGCGCGGCGGTCGATACGGAGTTTGAACTGCTGTCTTTAAACGGAAAATTACTGAACCGTTTTGCACCCGGCAGCACGCGTCTGTCTTTGGCTGATTTGCCGGCGGGCGTTTATCTGCTGCGCAATCGAGCGGACGGAATGACGGAGCGGGTTTTGGTTTATTGACGGTTTTTACGGTGGACGGTGGACAGGTGGACGATGGACGGGTCTCCGCGCCGCAGCATCGACTTCAGTCGATACGATTTTATAAATACAGGGCGAGTTACAATCTCGGTAAGATTGTAACTCGCCTTTTTTTATTATTTTTATACCTGCTTTCGCTAACAAAAAACCCGATTTCCAAACCATTTTTCCTCAAATCTGTTCCTATTACTTTATGAGCAAAAAGCTCCCGAATTTTCATTTTTCAGCACATCAACATCTTAGATGAAACAATACAAAACCTTAGGGGAATTAAAAAAATCGGGCTACCGACCGAGAAGTATAAAACAAGAATTACGCGAAAATTTAATTGAGAAATTACACAACCGCGAAACCGTTTTCGAGGGCGTTCTCGGCTTTGACGATACCGTCATTCCGGACTTGGAACGCGCGATTTTGAGCCGTCACAATATGCTGCTGCTCGGTCTGCGCGGACAGGCAAAAACGCGCCTCGCCCGGCTGATGGTACACCTTTTGGACGAATATATGCCCGTTGTCGCCGGCTCGGATATGAACGACGACCCGCTGCAACCTATCTCGCGTTTTGCCAAAGATTTGATTGCCGAAAAGGGTGACGATACACCGATTAGCTACGTGCACCGCAGCGAGCGTTATGTGGAAAAATTGGCGACGCCCGATGTGAGTGTCGCGGATTTAATCGGTGACGTCGATCCCATTAAAGCGGCGACTTTGAAGCTGCCGTACAGCGATGAGCGCGTCATTCATTTCGGTCTGGTGCCGCGTGCGCACCGCAGCATATTCGTCATCAACGAGCTGCCCGATTTGCAGGCGCGCATTCAGGTTTCGCTGTTTAATATGTTGCAGGAAGGCGACATTCAAATTCGCGGATTTAAGTTGCGTTTACCGCTCGACATCACTTTTGTCTTTACCGCCAATCCCGAAGATTACACGAATCGCGGCAGTATTATCACCCCGCTGAAAGACAGAATCGAGTCGCAAATCCTGACGCATTACCCGAAAACCATTGAAATTGCGCGCAAGATTACGGAGCAGGAAGCCCGCATTGCCGAGCCGGCCAAAAAGGCAGTCAGCATTCCCGATTTACACAGTATTTTGCTGGAAACTTTAAGTTTTACAGCGCGTGACAGTGAGTTTATCGACGAGAAAAGCGGCGTCTCCGCCCGTCTGACCATCGCGGGTATGGAAAACCTCGTGAGTACCGCCGAGCGCAGAATGTTGCTGAATAAAGAAAAGAAAACGACGACCCGCATCACCGATTTTTGGGGTGTAGTGCCGGCGATTACCGGTAAGGTCGAGTTGGTTTACGAAGGCGAACAGGAAGGCCCTTACGCCGTGGCTATCGCGCTGTTGAGTCAGTCGGTCAAGGAGTTATTTTTGGAAACCTTCCCCAATCCCGACAAGTTGCAACGCGGTCAGCAGCGTGACCCTTACGGCACGATTCGCGCCTATTTCAGCGGCGGCAATACGCTCGATTTGATGAACGACGCGAGCGATAAAGATTACAAAAAAGCTCTCGACGACGTGGCGGGACTGCGCAAATTGGCGGAAAATTACGACCTGCCCAAAGACGAAATTTACACCTACATGGAGTTAATTTTGCACGGTCTGTCGGAGTTCAATATCATCAACCGCGACATTGTGGAAAACCGCTTGAGTTTCAAAGATTTACTGGCGGATATGTTGGGGGATGATGAGGGGTATGAGGAGTATTAAGATTGGGGGGTTGAGAGGTTGGGGAGTACGCCTGACCACGACTTTTCCTCGCAATTTGATAAAGTGTTTGGCATTGATTTTTGTTTTCGGACAAAAGCGATATCAAACACTTTTTTTTATGCTCTTTCCGGAAAAATAAAAACCCGAAATTCCAAGGTTAATTCGCTACATTTGCAGTCCCCCCAACTACTCAACCTCCCAACTTTCTCAACCTCTCAACCTTTCCGTTATGCTCAAACTCTCCCAAACTTTCCCCCTCAAACGCGCCTTCATCACCGGCGCCGGCTCGGGTCTGGGCAAAGCCTTGTCCTTGCGACTCGCTGCCGACGGCTGGACAATCGGCATGACCGACGTCAATGAAACTGCCCTGCAAGCGGTAGCCGATGAGGTCGAAAATGCCGGAGGAAAGCCCGTCCTATACATTTTCGATGTCAGTAAGAGAGAAGATTTTCAAGCGGCGGCAGAGGCTTTTTTGGAAGCTGTCAAAGGCGTGGATGTGGTGATAAATAACGCGGGCGTCGGCGACGGCGGGCAGTTTGTGCGGTACAGTCTGGAGCGTTGGGATTGGATGATCGGTATCAATCAGATGGGCGTAATTTACGGTTGTCATTATTTTTTGCCGGCTATGTATGCGGCGGAAAGCGGGCAACTCATCAACATTGCGAGTGCAGCGGGCTTTGCGAACAGCGGCGGCATTGCGTCCTATAATGTGACAAAAGCGGCGGTCAACGCGCTGTCGGAATGTTTGTATTACGAGTCTGCGCCGAAAAATGTGCGGGTTTCGGTGGTGATGCCTACTTTTTTTAAAACAAACATTGCCGCCGGTTGGCGCGGGTCGGAGCGCGGGCGTGCGGGGGCACAAAAATTGGTGGATGACTCGGGATTGGAAGCCGCCGCCGTTGCCGAAGAAATTTTGACGCGGGCAGGCAAAGGCGAGTTTAGAATCGTGTTGCCGAAGAAGGCGCGACGCCTGTACCGCATGGTGCGTTTTTTTCCGAGAATGTACCAAAAAGACCGACTGAAAGCTGCCTTTAATCGTCTGAAAAATACGGGTAAATGAGCGTGGCGCAAACAGCGACTCCCGACTTGATTTTGGGTACGGCAATGTGGGCCTGGTCGATACCGAAAGCGGAGGCGTTTAAAATTTTGGATACTTTTTACGCGGCGGGCTTTCGGCGTATCGACACGGCAACCAATTATCCGATAAATAAAAATCCCGCCGACTTTCGCGCGGCGGAGCAGATACTGCACGAGTGGATTAAAGTCAACAATATCAACGACTTAGGCATTATCTGCAAGTACGGCAGCGTCAATAACCTGTTCACTCCCGAGGTCAATCTGACCGAATCTTTCACTCTCATCAGTGCCAAATATTACCGCGATTTTTTCGGAAACAACGCCGAAATGCTGATGCCGCACTGGGATAATCGACACGATAAAAACGCAATTATCGAAACCTTCGCAGCTTTGCAAACGGCGGAAAAAGACGGGTGGAAAATCGGGCTGTCGGGGATTAAGTTTCCCGAAATTTACGCGGAGATAAATCGGAATTTCAACTTTGATTTTTCGATTGAAATCAAACACAATCCGTTCGAGTCGGCATACCCGCATTACGCACCTTTTCACGACGAAAAACGACGCTTTTTGACTTACGGCACGACAGGCGGCGGTGTTAAATTAAACGGAAATTACGACGCGAAAAATTCTTTGCATTATCGTCGTAAAACAGCCTCCGCACCGACGGACAAATTAACAAAAGCAAAAGAAATTCTGCAAAAAGCCAATACAGTTACAAGCCGCCCGCCGCTTGCCGGTTTTTGGGCTTTGGGTATGCTGAATGCATTTTATGCACCACAGACGGAGGGAATAATTTTGGGGGTTTCTTCGGTAAAGCAGGCGGAAAGCAGCATGGAATTTTATCGGGCGTTGGCAGCGTTTGACTACGGAGAAATCTATGCGGCTCTGATTGGATAAGCGGATTTAGCAGAGGATGCGGATTAGGGCGGATTTTTTGTTTCGAGCAAATTCTCGGTATGCCGTACTGTGCGGCTCTGATTGGATAAGCGGATTTGGCAGCGAATGCGGATTAGGGCGGATTTTTTGTTTCGAGCAAATTCCGGACAGTTCGTAGAAACGTACCGGTGGGACGTCTTGCGGCGAGAAAACGGAAATAGTAAGAAAACTATTATTCTTTTTCCGGGCAAAAATTGAATTTCAAACACCGATTTGCTGCCCTACTCTCGGCAAGACGTCGCAGTGCAACGTCTCTACGCGGAGGTACGAAGCCTAAACGACTAAACAGGGCAAAGCCCCTAAACGCCTAAACACCCCTACCGCTCCTCGACCCACTCCCGAGCCGCCACAAAAGCCGCCACCCACGGACTCACCTCATCCATCCGCCCTGCCGGATAATGCGCCCAATTCCACTGAAAAATCGAACGCTCGATGTGCGGCATCGTCACCAAGTGCCGCCCGTCCGCGCTGCACAGCATGGCCGTGTTGTAGTCGCTCCCGTTGGGGTTGGCGGGGTACGCCGCGTAGCCGTATTTGGCGACGATGTTGTAATTTTCTTCCGCCATCGGTAAGACGAATTTACCCTCGCCATGTGATACCCAAACGCCGAGACGCGTGCCGACGAGACCGCTTAACATCACGGAATTATTTTCGGGAATTTCTACGGAAGTAAAAATACTTTCGTGTTTTTGCGAGTCATTGTGCGCCATTTTCGCGGGCTGCGCGTGCTCGGGATTTATCAAATTTAACTCCACAAACAACTGACAACCGTTGCAAATGCCGACCGATAAAACGTCGTCGCGTTTAAAGAAATTTTCGAGTGCGTTTTTCGCTTTTTCATTGTACAAAAACGCACCCGCCCAACCTTTCGCGGAGCCTAACACATCACTGTTGGAAAAGCCGCCGACGGCTCCCAAAAACTGCACATCTTCCAGCGTTTCGCGCCCGGTGATGAGGTCGGTCATGTGTACGTCTTTGACGTCGAAACCCGCGAGGTACATAGCGTTTGCCATTTCGCGCTCGGAGTTGCTGCCCTTCTCGCGGAGGATAGCCGCTTTCGGTCGCGCACCCTCGGGGCGGGCAGGTCTTTTGCCTGTAAAATCGGCAGGAAATTTATAAGTAAGCGGCTGCTTTTTGTAGTTTTCGTAACGCACTTTTGCCAAGCCGTTTGCCGTCTGTTTTTGATCGAGTAAATAAGAAGTTTCGTACCACACATCGCGCAGTTCCGCCACGTCGAAAGCAAAGCCTTCTTTGCCGTTTTTAATTTGTAATTTGTTGTTTTGCGTCACCGTTCCGATTTGGCAATAGTCGATTTTATTTTGGTCTAAAATCTCCGCAAGGGAGTCGTCGGTCGCCTGTATTAACACACCTGCATTTTCGGCAAACAGCAATTTAACGCTGTCCGACTCACCGATGTGCGTGAGGTCGATTTTCGCGCCGGTATTTAATTCCGCAAAGCACATTTCCGCCAAAGCCGTCAACAAACCGCCCGCCGAGACGTCGTGTCCCGCCGCGATTTTATCCGCTTTTATCAAATCCTGAATGACGTTAAATGACCGTTTGAAATAAGCTGCGTCGCGCACGGAAGGCGCGTTTTTTCCGATCTTATTGCGGGTTTGCGCGAAAGAAGAACCGCCGAGTTCGTGCGCCTCGCCGGACAGATTGAGATAATAAATCGTACCGCCGTTTTGTTGCAAAACCGGCTCGACCACGCGATTAATATCCGAGCATTCCGCGCCGGCGGTAATGATGACCGTGCCCGGCGAAAGTACTTCTTCGTTCGGGTATTTTTGGCGCATCGAGAGCGAATCTTTACCCGTCGGCACATTGATACCGAGTGCAATCGCAAAGTCGGAAACCGCCTCTACCGCTTCATACAGACGCGCATCTTCGCCCTCGTTTTTGCAGGGCCACATCCAGTTTGCCGACAGCGAAACGGACGCCAAACCCTCGGGCAGCGGTGCCCACACCATATTCGTCAGCGACTCCGCAACGGAATTAATCGCCCCCGCTTTGGCATTCAGCAGACCGCTGACCGGCGCGTGACCAATGGCAGTCACGACACCCGATTTTCCGACGTAATCCAAAGCCATAACGCCGCAGTTATTAAGCGGTAATTGCAGCGCACCGGCGCATTGCTGTTTGGCTACGCGACCGCCGACGCATCTATCGACTTTGTTCGTCAGCCAGTCTTTGCAAGCAACAGCTTCGAGGCGCAGCACGTCACGGATGTAAGTTTGCATTTCCGCCGCATCGTAGGTCAGGCGGTCGTAGTTGCGCGCCACGGTCTTGTCCGTCATTACCGTCTGCGGGCTGCTGCCGAACATATCGGCGAGTGCCAAATCCATCGGTTTTTTACCGGTCGTGCCCGACTCGAAGGTAAAGCGGTGGTCGCCCGTCACCTCGCCGACTTCGTACATCGGGGCGCGTTCGCGCTCGGCTACGCGCTGCAAAGTGTCGATATTTTCTTCGGAAATGACCAAACCCATGCGCTCCTGCGACTCATTGCCGATGAGTTCTTTGGCGGAAAGCGTGGGGTCACCGACCGGCAATTTGTCCGTGTCGATGAGTCCGCCGGTGTCTTCCACCAACTCCGACAGGCAGTTCAGATGACCGCCCGCGCCGTGGTCGTGAATGCTGACGATGGGGTTGGTCGCGCTTTCGACCATGCCGCGCACGGCGTTGGCGACGCGTTTTTGCATTTCGGGGTTAGAGCGTTGCACGGCATTCAATTCTATGCCGGTGCTGAACTCGCCGGTGTCTGCAGAGGAGACCGCCGCGCCGCCCATACCGATGCGGTAGTTATCACCGCCGAGCACGACGATTTTATCGCCCGCCGTCGGTTCTTTTTTAATGGCTTGCTCGGCTTTTCCGTAACCGATGCCGCCGGCGAGCATGATGACTTTGTCGAAACCGAGTTTGCGCGCATCTTCTTCGTGCTCGAAGGTCAGCACCGAACCGGCAATCAGCGGCTGCCCGAATTTATTGCCGAAATCGGATGCGCCGTTGCTTGCTTTTATCAAAATTTCCATAGGAGTTTGGTACAGCCAGGGGCGTGCATCCGTTGCCTTTTCCCACGGGCGATTTTCCGCTAAACGCGAATAGGCCGTCATATAGACTGCCGTGCCCGCAAGGGGCAGAGAGCCGATACCGCCCGCCAGACGGTCACGAATTTCGCCGCCGCTGCCCGTTGCCGCGCCGTTGAAAGGCTCGACGGTGGTGGGGAAATTGTGGGTTTCCGCTTTAAGCGAAATGACGGAGTCGAATTCGGTTTCGACGTAAAAATCGGGTTTGTCCGGCGTCCGGGGCGCGAACTGTACCGCCTTCGGGCCTTTGACAAAAGCGACGTTGTCTTTATAGGCGGAGACGATGCCGTTGGGATTTTCCTGCGAAGTTTTTTTGATGAGTTTGAAAAGCGAAACGGGTTTTTCTTCGCCGTCAATGACAAATTTTCCGTTAAAAATTTTGTGACGACAGTGCTCACTGTTGACTTGCGAAAAGCCGAACACTTCGGAGTCGGTGAGTTTGCGCCCGAGTTTTTCGCTGAGATTGTCGAGGTATTCTACCTCCTCAGCGTTGAGCGCCAAACCTTCGGAGGCATTGTAAGCGGCGACGTCGTCGATTTCTTTGATGTCGTCCGGCTGCGTTTTTACCGTAAACATATCTTGGTCGAGCGACTGATATTTTTGCGACAACATGGGGTCGAAAGTGCCGTCGTCCGCGATTTTGTGAAACTCTTCGATGCGCACTATGCCGTCGATGGCCATGTTTTGCGTAATTTCGACGGCGTTGGTACTCCACGGCGTAATCATGGCGGCACGCGGGCCGACGAAGGTGCCGACAATGGTTTCGTCCTCAATTTGCGGCTGATTGCCGAACAGCCAAACGAGTTTTTGTTTGTCGGCGTCGGTGAGATTTTGCGCGATTTGTACGGCGTAGATTTTGGAAGCAGGCTGACCGAAGAATAGAATCATAAGAGTGGTATGACGGTTGATGAACCACCGAGGTGTCTGACGCTCGTTTAAGCAAAATCAGAGAAATCGAAGAAAACACAACAGACTAAGCATAAAAAGCGTCTGACACCGTTTTTTAATATCCGATTTCAAAACTTATAGATGACTCAACGAAACCCCGGTTTTTACAAAGCCGCAAAATTGACGATTTTAGACGAGAAAAAGGCAAAATCAAGCAGCCTAAAAACGAAAAAAGAGTTCTCCGAAATTAATCGAAAAACTCTTTTACTGTACCCACGACTGGAGTCGAACCAGCACGTCCTAAGACACCACCCCCTCAAGATGGCGCGTCTACCAATTCCGCCACGTGGGTATTTGCAGTTTTGTAAAAGGTCATGTATTGTGACCGATTTACTAAAGCGGCGCAAAGATACATTCTTTTCTGTTTTTTGTTAAAATAATTCAAGGCTTTTTTTGAAATTGCTGTAATTTTTATTTCGCCGTCAAAATAATCCTCATCGCAGAAAGATAATTTTAGTCACGGAAAAAGATCGGCAACCTCCCCTTCCGCATCTGCTTATGCGCATTCGAGAATCGGGAACGGTCGGTTTGAATGAGAATACGAAATAACAACGGAGAGGTCACGGCGTTTTGCCTGTCACAGGAAAACCGGATAACGTTTTTATTAGCGGTCAATCTTTTATACATTTGCATTACCCTAATACGAATGAAAGCGACTGTAATTCCATCAACATATTGCACGCTAATTCTTCACACTTATGACACTATCAATTATTGGCTTTTTAGCTCTCACTACGGTTTCGGTTTTTTCCTGCGTCGGCGCTGAGCCGCTTACGGAAAACGAAAACGAATAGAGCGCGAATTATAATCCCTGTTTTTACACAAAAAGTGAAATCCGTTAGTTCGGGTTTTGCTTTTTTTGTTTTACGGTGGACGGTGGACGGTGAACGGGCCGTCTTCAGCCCCCCTACACCGGGGTTAATTGGTGCTGTTTTATTTCCGACGCGCCAAAACTGTTTTAGACTTTGAAAAGCGGACTTTGAGAAGCGGACAGGATTACAGGATTTTTATGATTTTTTTCTCAT
>JAHDCG010000020.1:49002-61932 GCA_020629965.1 Saprospiraceae bacterium
CCTTTCCCGCCGTTTCCGGCACATTTTTTTCTTCACATAAACATATAACACTAAAAACCAATACGAAACAAATTGTAATTTTTCTACACTAAGAAACACCATGAACACGAGACACACCAAACAACTGCTGCTGGCGGGCTTTATCGGCTTGGCGGGTTTGCTGTCGGCACAAACCGGGCAGACGGTACAAAAGAAATTTGTCAGTCTGAAAGAGCCGATTACAACAACCGCACCGACGGCAGAAATAAAAGGTTACGCCTTCACGAAGCGCGTCCCGGCGTTGTACAGCGGCTACGCCATCGAGCTGACGACTTCAGAATTACCTTTGAAAAAAAATCATCCCGATTTTCAATATTTCGGGAAGGTGCACCACGAAAAAACGGCGAACGGAACTTATTCTTACGTCATTCTCGCGGATTTTAACCGCAAAGAGTCCGCCGAAAAATACCTGAAAGACATCGTACTGCACCGCATTCCGACCGCTCAAATCATTCGTTTTAAAAACGGAAAACGCGCGGTCGATAAAGACAAAAAGCGCCGGTTCTCTATGCCGGACTAAAGATTGGATTACAATTTTGTTATATTTGTTACCTTCGGCATACCCATCCCAATCGGAAACCCGAAGATAATTAAAGGAGCGATTCACGTGTGTGTGGGTCGCTCCGTTTTGTTTTGCGGTGGACGGTGGACGGCTTTACGGTGGACGGCCCGTTAACCGTCCACCGTTCTACCGTTCACCGTATAAAAAAAAAGCACCTGCTTGATGCAGATGCTCTTCTTTTTTCACTAACTAAAATTGTAATTTTTTCGCCGCAAAAATTTATTTGCAACTGTTTTTACCGCCTGTGAGGTAATAAGTACCGTCTTTTTCGCTGATTTTCATGCCTGTCAGTTCCAATACCGCAGTTAGGGCGGTTGCGGGATTTTTGTCCGCTACGGCAATGCGGTCGGTGTAGCGGCAGTCGGCGAGGTTCGTATTTTCCAAGACGATTTTCTTGTTGCAGGCAAAAGAAGTTTCGGAGATAATTTGCGCCAAAGGTGCGCCGCGAAAGTTTAAATAACCGCTTTGCCAGGCTAAGTCGTTGCCGCTGTCTTTTTCGGTTGTGACGGGTTGCGCGTCTCCTTCCGTAAAGACCGAGCGCATGTTTTTTGTTAAATAAACAGCTTCTGCATCCTCATCGCCTTGAAAAGCAACCTTGCCCGTTTTTACTAAAACGGTGGTGCGGGTGTCTTCCGCGTTTACCAAAAATGATGTTCCCAAAACCGTGACGGTGCTTTCGCCCGCTTTGATGACGAACGGCTTTTGCGGATTTTCGGCGACATCAAAAAAGGCTTCCCCTTCCAAACGAACGTTGCGAGCGTCGCCCGCAAAACCGTTTTCGTAGCTGATAGTCGCATTATCGCGCAAATATACCTGCGTGCCGTCGGGCAGTTGTACTTCCGTGCGCTCGGCAGCGGCGGTTATCGTGGTGAAATCGGGCGCACTGTTCGTATAGTTATAAATGCCGAAGAGGGCAATCGCCGTGATGACCGCAGCGGCGGCAACTTGCAGCCAACGACCGCGCATCGTCACCTGCTTGGCAACGGGTCGGTCAGCCTGCATACGTTGTTGCAGACGGCGCAGTCCCGCTTCGGTGTCCGGCTGAAAATCGACGGTGTAGTCGCCGGCAGCCTCCCAAACGGATTCCGTAATTCGGTTTTTAAATTTATTTTGTTGCGGCATTAAATTTTCTTTTCCTGAAGTTTGTATATCTAAGTCGGGTTCTTTGTTAATAAGACACGATTTTCAGACGTCACCCCTACGCTGTCTTGCTTCTTATTGTCGGCTGTCTTGCCTAAAAGTTGCTTATTGTAAAGTTTACGTTTACCTGCGTAAAAGTAAAGGCAATTTCGGATTTTTGTTGCCTTCGCATTCGGACTTTGTCCTGTATTTGACCGAAAAAGAAAAGGTTTTTGATTGAATCGGAAATGATACCTTTGCGGAAGATTTTAAGATTTAAGACTTTAGACGTTAGATATTAGACGTTAGATTTCCCGGTAAAAGTGCTGACGAGCGGGAAGTATTTTACGTCACCGTACAGTTAGTGCAACCATTAAATCTACTTTTTAATCCGGCTGCATATTTCTTAGAAAAAACTCCATTAGCAACACATAAAAATCAGTTAATCCGTTATTTTTTAAAAACGCTCAACTTTGCCGCGTATCCTCCTCATCCGTTTTTCGTCCATCGGCGACATCGTACTGACCTCCCCGGTCGTGCGCTGCCTCGCGCTGCAAACGGACGCGGAGTTGCATTTTTTGACGAAAAAAGCCTACGCGGGCATTTTGGAAAATTCACCGTATTTGCATAAAGTGCATACGATTAAAAAGGAAGTGACGGAAGTTTTGCCCGCTTTAAAGCAACTCGATTTCGACTACATTATCGACCTGCACAAAAATCTGCGATCGTTGCGGGTACGCACGGCTTTGTCCGCTAAAACTTTTTCTTTTGATAAATTAAATGTGCAAAAATGGCTGTTGGTGAATCTCAAAATCAATCGGATGCCGGAGGTACACATCGTGGACAGATATATGGAAACGGTCGCAAATTTAGGCGTGAAAAATGACGGAAAAGGCTTGGATTATTTTATGCCGAAAAATACGGTTTTGCCGCCGGATTTTCCAAAAAGCGGTACCTACACCGCCTTCGCCATCGGCGCGGCCCACGCGACAAAGAGAATGCCGGCGAATAAAATCATTGAAATTTGTCAAGATATAAACCGCCCTGTCGTCTTACTCGGCGGACCGGGCGACGCGGAAACGGGTGAGCAAATCGCCGCCTCCGCCGGCAGTCACGTCGTCAATTATTGCGGAAAATTATCGCTGCATCAGTCCGCCTTAGCCGTCAAAAATGCCGACCGCGTTATCACCCACGACACCGGCATGATGCACATTGCAGCAGCATTTAAAAAGAAGATAATTTCGGTGTGGGGCAGTACTGTTCCGGAGTTCGGCATGACGCCCTATTTGCCTGAAGGTGAAGGACTTAGTGTGATTGCGGAGGTCAAAAATTTACCCTGCCGCCCTTGCTCCAAAATCGGCTACGCGGAGTGTCCGAGGGGTCATTTTAAATGTATGAAAGAAGTGACGGTGGACGGTGGAAGGTGGTCGGCGGACGGCTCGTACAAAAAACAGATACCGAGAAAAAAACAAATTTAAGGCAAAAATCACAAGCCCCCCTCGTACATCGTACATCGTAATTCGTACATCATATTACCGTTAACAACGCCATCCCCGTCCCCACAATTATCGCCGCCAGTTTTTTCAAAGAAATACTGTGCTTCCCGCCGTCCGCTTCAAAAATAATGGTAGTCGAAATGTGCAGAAAAGAACCGATGACAATCGCCGTTACGATACGCTGCGCGGACAGAGACAGGTCGAGCAGCTCCGCAGTCATGCCGCCGAGCGGACTCATTATCGCAAAAATGAAGAGGCAAATAACGGTCGTTTTTTTAGAAAATTCGCTCATCAGCAACAGCAAAACCAAAGTAAACGCCGCCGGGGCTTTGTGTAAAATAATGCCGAACAGGAAATGACTGTGACTGTGGTCGTGACCGTGTGCGTGGGTGTGCATATTTTCGTAATTGCCCAGCGGAACACCCTCCAAAAAAGCGTGGACACACAAACCAATCATTATCGGCAGCGCAAAACCGAGTTTTTTCCCCTTTTTAGCGTGTAAATGCCCGTGCTCGACGCCGCCCGAAAATTGCTCTAAAAAGAGTTGAATAAAAAAACCGAGTAAGATGTACAGCCCGGGCGTATGACTGCCTTCCAAAAAAACGCCCGGCATCAGGTGCAAAACGGTAATGCCTAATATATATGCACCCGTCAGTGCCAGCACGATGCGCAATACGTTTTGGTCGTTGCGCCGGAGGTAAAAGGCGATGCCGCCGCCCACGAGGACAGAGGAAAAAAGCAGTAAATATTCGGTAAAGCTCAATAGATTTCAGTTAGTTTGTTCTCGTTTCGTTTTCGTATTCTTTCATTTTGGCGCGGACGATTTGCTCTATTTCATCGGCAATTTCGTCGGTTCTTTTCAAAATATCTTTGCCCCAGTAGCGTAAAATAGTGTAGCCCTGCTCTGTCAAAATCTGATTTACTTTTTGGTCGCGGGCGATGTTTCCTTCGATTTTTTTATGCCAAAATTCTTTGTTTGACTTGATTTCGTGCTTTTTCGTCTCCCAGTCCTTGCCGTGCCAAAACTCACTGTCCGCAAATATCGCCACTTTGTACTTAGTGAAAACCACGTCGGGTTTACCTTCGACTTTTTTGTAATTCTTACGATAGCCGCGCAGTCCGCGCGCATAGAGTGCGCCGCGCAGGGCTAATTCGATTTTACTGTCTTTATTTTTAACGGCCCGCATGTTTTTGCTGCGCTGCTCTTTGGTGTGTTTGTCCATAACTTTAGGTTGTTTTAAAGTTTAATCGTTTAGTCGTTTAATTGTTTGCCGCTTTAGACAACTATCCGATTAACCGGTAAAACACATTTGCGCCTCCTAAAGTCTTGCGAGTTCTTCGATAAGTGTAAACCGCTCAGGGTAATGCGTCCGAAATTTTTCGGTCAGGCGGCGGGCTAACTTTTTCGCGTTCACCTTGTGCAAATGCTGCAATGCCAAACGAATTTTTTCGGAAGAATTGCGCCCTAAATGATGCCTGATAAAACCGCTGAGTATGTCTTCGTAGATTTCCTCAACGCGGTTTTTATGACTTTCGAAAAGCATCGTATCGTACCGTTGCAGCAAATCGAGCGAGCGGATACTTTCGATGTAATCCAACAATTTGCCGTGATTGCCGCAGCGGGCGTGGATTTCCGCCGTTAAGTCGCGTTTTTCCATGCTGTATTTCTGTGACTCCAAATCAAACAAAAAATCATCGACAAATTCATCCCACTCCCCCGCCGGCACAACCTCCTGCAACAACTCAAAATCCCCGATTTTTTTCTGCACCGACAGCCGTTTGCGGGCGTACTTTCTAATCTCTTCCGGATTGTTTTCCGCTTGCGCAATCTTCAACAAAACCTCTTCCGCTTTGGCAATGACCGGTCGCGGAAAACCGTACTTAAAACTTTGCTCCGCCAAAAAACGGGCGCGGGTGTAGTTCTCTTTTTCCAGTGCTTTTTGCGTAACGAAAAGCAATAAATCCGGCTCATTCAGATTTTCGAAAACCAGCTTTTCCGCCTCCTCGTGTCGGTCTTGCTTTTCTAAAATTTGAATTTTAAAAATCAATAAATCCGCCTTCGCCCGCTCTTTGTAGCGCAGCTTTTCTAACTGATTATCAATGACTTGCAGGATTTTGTCTTCCTTTTCCTTATCGTTTGCCATTTCGGACAATAGCTCAAAAAACGACCGACTGAAACCGCTGAGCCGATACGTCGATTTGCTGCACTGCTCCAGACAAAACTCCCAAATTTCCTCTTTCATCGTGGGCGCGGCGGTGGCTTGCAGCAAGTTGTGCAGCAGGTTAAAGGCCCGCTTGATTTCCGCGTAGTATTTGCTCGCGTCGCCTTCTATTTTCCAAAACAGCGGTGCCCCTTTTTCGATGACCGCCTGCAAAATGTACAGCGCATCGGTAAACTTTTCGGAGGCAATATAATCGTCTGCCTGCGCCAAAAGTTCGCGCAGAATTTTTATCAGTTTCAGTTTTCCTTTGTAACGAACGCGGTCTTGTTTCGTGCGCACATCTTTTATCGTGGTGTCGAGCAGTTGATAAAACTTCTCCCGGTCATCCGCCATCGGTACGGAGGCGGCAAAACGGGCTTTAAGGGCGAGGGCAAAAGCACGGTTTGTTTTCGCATAATCGCGCACGTAATTTTTCAATTCCGCATCCGAAATATTCTGCAAAATCACGCCCGTCGTCAGCTTTTTAGCGACGCGCGGCGCGGATTTTTTGGCTTTTTCGCGTGCTTTTTTAGTCTTTGCGCGGTCGGTTTCACGGCGCAGTTTGAGCAGCACGGCGGTGATGTGTTCGCACATATCTTCCGCGCGGTAGCGGTCGCACTCGCAGGTGCAGGCGCGTACCTTACTCGGCGTGATTTGCACCTCGACCTCGTTACCGACCACGGTGGCTATCCACAGGTGGCGTTCGACCTCGGTGAGTTCGACGACTTTGCCCTGTTCGTAGAGCGTTTCCCCGATGATGAGAAAGCGGTCTTCGACATGCGCCTCGATATTTTTGAGCGGAAAAAGCATATTGTTGATTGAAAATTGCGTTATCAGATTTAAACGCTGAAAAGACGGAAAGGATTAAAGGCGGGGAAATTTAATGGTAGCGGGCGGTAATGATTGACCGGAAAAATTATTTACGGAAGCGTCACGCTGCGCCGCACTTTACGGTCGGATATTCGTTTTTACCGAGAGGCTCATCGCTCTGAGCCGTGAATTTGTACAGCAAATTAATTTTTCGGAGAGACAGACACAAAGGCGACAGCATTTCCAAAAAAAAATTATCGACTGCTCTGCGTTTAAAAGTCGGAACCCGACGATGCAACAAAACTTTAAAACAAACTTCGTCGGTTTAGAAATTACCGTTTACTTTGCGGCGCCCTCGACACAAAAATAAATTAAAACATGAAAACAGTATTTTTTATCCGCCACGCCAAATCTTCTTGGGACGATATGAGTCTGCGCGACATCGACCGCCCGCTTAATAAACGCGGTCTGCGCGACGCCCCTTTCATGGCAAAAGTCCTCATCGGTAAAGGTGCGAAACCCGACGCGATAATCTCCTCGCCCGCCAATCGTGCCTATACGACGGCTACTTACTTTGCCGCCGCCGCAAATATTCCCGAAGAAAATATTATCAAAAATATCGACATTTACGAGGCCTACATCACGACTATCCAAGACATTATCACCGACCTCAGCGAAGAATGGGACACGGTTTTTATTTTCGGTCACAATCCGACTTTCACGAGTTTAGCGAATGCCTACCATGAGGAATACATTCCGAATGTGCCGACCTGCGGCATCACGGAAGTGCAGGCGGACGTAGCTTCCTGGAAAGATTTTTCGGAAAAAACGGCAAGACGGAAGAATTTTTATTATCCGAAGGAGTACTTTGTTTGAAAATGTTTTAGTTGTTTGTATGTTTGAGCTGTTGGAGTCGTTAGACGCAAAAAGCTCCGATTTGATTTTACATCAAATCGGAGCTTTTAGTTTACGCACGAAAGAAATCAGCGTACATCTTACAAAATCAGCGTAAAAAAAATCACACCGCAAAACTCTCGCCGCAGCCGCAACTTCTTTCTGCATTCGGATTATTGAAATAAAAACCCTTGCCGTTCAGTCCGCCCGAAAATTCGAGAGTGGTATTGCATAAGTACAAAAACGACTTTAAATCCGTGACAATTTTTTCGCCTTTATCCTCAAAAACTTGGTCGTTCGGTTGTGCTTCGTTGTCAAAATCCATTTTGTAAGTCAAACCACTGCAACCGCCGCTGGTGACGCTGACACGCACGAAATAATCTTTAGTCAGGTTCTCTGACTGACGGATTTCTTCAATTTTCTCTTTTGCTGATTCTGCTACGAAAAGCATGGTAGTAATTTTAAAATTTCGTGATAAGGCAGTCAAGAATTACTCAAAAGGTGACTTTGAGTCACCCTGTGAGTAATTTTTTACTGCCGAAACAGTTTTAATGCGCCTTCGCAGTCTCTTCGACTTCGATACCGTTCTTTTTCTTGTAATCTTTAATCGCCGATTTAATCGCATCTTCCGCCAATACGGAACAGTGGATTTTTACGGGCGGCAATGCCAATTCTTCTACAATCGCCATATTGTCGATAGCCAAGGCTTCATCCAAAGACTTACCTTTCAACCATTCGGTCGCCAACGATGAGGATGCAATCGCGCTGCCGCAGCCGAAGGTTTTGAACTTCGCGTCTTCGATGTTGCCGTTTTCATCGACTTGAATCTGCAAACGCATCACGTCGCCGCACTCGGGCGCACCTAC
Organism: Saprospiraceae bacterium; assembly: GCA_020629965.1. Taxonomy (GTDB): domain Bacteria; phylum Bacteroidota; class Bacteroidia; order Chitinophagales; family Saprospiraceae; genus JAHDCG01. The sequence continues at coordinate 56,990 of JAHDCG010000020.1, forward strand.
GAGACCGGTACCTACTTTGTCTGAACTTTTGTCCAAAGTACCCACGTTTTGCGGGTGCTTAAAGTGGTTCAATAATTTTTCTGAATATGCCATTGTATCTTATTTAAGGTTCTTTAAAAATCCTATGATGGTGATACAGAAAAATTTAAAAACCAAGTAGTTATTTTCATTTGGTTTTTAAATTTTTCTCTATCACAGGATTTTAAAAGAATGAATTTTAGTCTTAGTTATTTTGAAGGCGTTCTATGATAAAACGCTTTTGGTCGGGGTTTAGTTTTGCTTTTCGTCTTCAAGACGCGTTTTTCCGCTTCTGTACACAGGAAGTTGAACCCGATTTTTTCGTTTTTTCACGGCAAGACGTCGCAGTGCAACGTCTCTACGGAGGTTTTCTGCTTTAAAAGTTTTGCGATTGTATGAAATTTGTCGCTCGCTCAGAGGAGAGACGCGTTTTCCCGCGTCTGTACAAATCCGGATCTTCGCTTTTTGCGAGTTGAATTTATCAAAATTTATGTTTTCCCTCGAAGGAAGTCAGACGTGCAGTTGCACGTCTCTATAAACCGGGCGGTTGCGGTTTACTGAACTTCACAACCTCTCACCCCCCCAACCAAAAACGAATGCAAATTATAAAAAACGCATCCGAGTTCAACAACGACTCCGATAATTCAAACCCGCAAACCACTCAAACACCCGCAAGGCAATTTAATGCTCCGACCACTCCACACTCTCTAAATCCACACCTTCTTTATACATCTCCCAAATCGGACTCAAATCGCGCATGTGGTGTACGCCTTTGGCGATGGCGTCCGCTGCCCAATCGACGTCTTCTTCTTTGGTGAAACGACCGAGAGACAAACGCAGAGAACTGTGCGCCAAATCATCGCCCAAGCCCATCGCTTTCAGGACATACGACGGCTCCAAAGACGCGGAAGTACAGGCAGAACCCGACGATACCGCGATATTTTGGTTGAAAGTCATCATCAGACCCTCGCCTTCTACGTGTTTGAAAGAGATATTGGTGACGTGCGGCATCCGGCTTTCAACGGCACCGTTAATGACGGTTTCTTCGATGTCGGTGAGTTTTTGCTCTAAGCGGTCGCGCAACTTGCTGAGACGTGCCGCGTCTTTTTCCATTTCTTTTTTCGCAATTTCGGCAGCTTTACCGAAGCCGACGATACCCGGTACGTTGAGTGTACCGCTGCGCATACCGCGCTCGTGTCCGCCGCCGTCTAACTGCGAAGTTACTTTAACACGCGGCTTTTTACGATTGACAAACAAGGCACCGACGCCTTTGGGACCGTACATTTTATGTGCCGTGAATGCCATCAGGTGAATGCCCGTTTCTTTGGGGTCAACGGGAATTTTACCGACTGCCTGCACCGCATCGCTGAAGAACAAAACACCGTGCTTTTCGCAAATTTTACCGATTTCCTTCATCGGCTGAATGACGCCCGTTTCATTGTTGGCGTACATCACCGAAATCAAAATTGTCTTATCGGTGATAGCCGCTTCCAATTCCTGCAGGTCGATTAAGCCGTTCTCTTTTACTTTCAGATAGGTGACTTCGCCGCCCATCTTCTCGATTTTATCACAAGCATCCAAAACCGCTTTGTGTTCGGTTTCGACGGTGATAATGTGATTTCCTTTGCGCGAGTACATCTCGAAAACACCTTTGAGAGCGAGGTTATCCGCTTCCGTTGCGCCCGAAGTAAAAATGATTTCTTTGGAGTCCACGTTAATCAAATTCGCCACTTGCTCGCGGGCATAATCGACCGCTTCTTCGGCTTTCCAGCCAAAGGGGTGCGAACGACTCGCTGCGTTACCGGGGTATTGCGTAAAGAAGGGAACCATCGCATCGACGACGCGGGGGTCGCAAGGCGTGGTAGAGTTATTATCTAAGTAAATAAGACGATTGTCTTGGCTCATTTCAGCTTTATTGTAGTATTCTCGCCGCTTCAAATCAATTCAAAAACGACGCTGATTAGATTTGTTCTAAGTCGTATTAACGAACTGCAAAGATAACACAATAAGTTGAAATTAGTTGTCCGCCGCTTGCTGATTATTTTTAGTAGCGAATAATGCGGCGCACGCCGAAAATAATGAGCAAAAAGATAAGAAAAAGGAAGAACATTAAAGCACCGCCGTCGCCGCGATTGCCGAGCGAGTCGTTGATTTTCCAACAGGCAGAAATAATAAATGCGGTGAGCAGGACGAAGCCCATGATTTGTTTGACTTGTTCGGGTCGCATGAGGATATTTATTTATTTTGTTGAATCGTTGAAGTGTTGAATCGTTGAGGTAGGTACGGTAATACAGAATTTTTGTGATAAATGCGCTGAATAAATTATCGAACTTGACGTTAGACATCAATGCTGTTTTCATAAAATTGTTAAACATCGTTAATTTTAATTTACGAAACCGAAAAATATACTGTAACTCGTTAAAGTACATCAGCAAAAAAACGAGACTCTTGATTTACGCGCTCAACGATTCAACAACTCAACATTTCAACAAAAATAACGCCGCAAATTTATACGAAAAAAGCTGCTTGAGAGGGTCTCCCAAGCAGCCGTTCATTTCACTAACCAAAAATTTTTATTCTTATGCCAACTTTGCCATATCGCGGACAAGGATTTTACCCCGGTTGAAATAAATCAAATTGTCTTTGCGCAATTCGTTTAAAACCAAAGTCACCGTTTGGCGCGAAGTGCAGGTGATGTTGGCAATATCTTGGTGCGTCAGGCTGTGCTTCAGCAACATTTCGTAGCCGACACGCTTGCCGCGTTGTTCCATGCTATCGACGATAAACTCGACGATGCGGGTGCGGGCATCTTTAAAGATAAGGCTTTCCAATTTGCCTTCGGCGCGCATCAGGCGGTTGCCGAATACGCTCATCACGCGGTCGCACAAGGTAAAATTGGTGCGCATCAATCGTTTGAAATCTTCGACTTTGACGGCGAAAACGTGTACTTCTTCTTTGAGTGCCTGCGCAAAATCCTGACGGTGTGTTTCACCGATAAGTCCTAACTCGCCGAACATGGCCTGCGGGTGAATGAGAGACTTGATAACCTCCTTGCCTTCCATAGAGTGCGTGCCGATTTTGATAGCTCCTTTGGCAAGGAAAAAGATAGTATCGGAAGTCTCGTCGGGCAGGTAGATGAAGGAATAACGGGATTTGACACGGAGTTCGGACATCTCTTTCAGCCGCGTTTTTTCCTGCTCGTTCAGGCAGTCGAAAAGCGGGAAAGTGTCAAAAAAATCGGTGGTAACATCTGTTTTAGTCTTCATATTCGATGATTGTTTTATCCTAAGTATTTTTCGGATTTTTCAAGTCCGAGCAGCACTTCGTAATTGTGTTAGAGAAAGTAAGTAAGTTGAAAAAAAGTCGATTAAACGCCCGGCTTAATCTTGACCGTTTCCCGTTTTGCCGAGGCAAAAAAGGTGTAAAAAGGTCAGTCGATTATGCGTTGTTTTCTCTGTTTAAAGGCAGTATGTCGTGTAGTAAAATCTAAGGGGCGGCGCGATTTTTAAAAATTGATGTAGTTGATAAATAAGTCGAATTTCGCGTCCGTAAGAAGTTTTTGCTTGTCTTTTTTCGCTTTTTAAAATCGTGAGGGGTAAAAGTATTATCTAAGCGATTGTAATATAAAAGACACGGTTTTCTCCGCCTACCCCTACGCAGATTTGATTTTTTTTATTTTTTATTTGTCGAAAGGCGTTTTTTGCCGACGAAAAGGAAGGTTATTTATACGAAACGGAAAGAAGCGGAAAGGTTATTTCCGATTTAAGCGACAGTATTTTTTAAATCGGTAAATTTATATTTGGTAAGACAGCTTACATTTGGGTCTTGATAAAATTTTATTCTGTGAGAACTTTCTTTGATAAAAATCGCCGGCGGGCTGAAAATTATTTTGAAAAAATAATTTATTTTTCCTACAAAAAGTCCACATCCACGTCATAAGGATACCGCATCAGGTAGTCGATGGCGCGCTGTACGGACATGCCTTCGTGTACCACGCGGTACAAAATTTGCGTAATCGGAACGTGCAAATTGTAAAACTCTGCGAGTTCTTTAGCGATTTTCAAAGTGCGCAGACCCTCCGCCAATTCGGGCATGGTTTGCTTGATTTCCTCGACCGTTTCTCCTTTTCCGAGCCGCGTACCGAAAGTATAGTTGCGACTTTTTTGGGAAGTTGCCGTACAAATCAAATCGCCGATGCCCGCCGTTCCGACAAATGCTTTCGGCCCCGCGCCCATGGCATTGCCGAAAGAAATCATCTCGATAAGTCCGCGCGTGATGAGCAATGCCTGAATATTTTTCCCCAACCCCATGCCGCCGAGAATACCCGAACCGATGGCGATGGTATTTTTTAAGGCACCCGCTAATTCCGCGCCCAACAACTCCGCCGAGCCGAAAACCTGAAATTTGCGCCCCGTCAGCGCGTCTTTTCCTCTGTCCACCACTTCTTTAAAATGACTGGCAATGACCGTTGCGGTGGGTTGTCCTTCCATGATTTCGCGCGCCAAATTCGGACCGGACAGACAGCCGACGCGCACCACGACCGACTCCTCCCGAATGACCTCCGACATGGTGCGAATGTGCTTACGACTCAATTTTTCGCCCGGTTCGGGTTCCTGAATATCGAAGCCTTTGGTACCGTGAATGAGTAAATGGTAAGGATGCAAATGCGGCGCAAGGTCACGCATCATAGAGCGAAAACTACCCGAAGGCACTATCGGAAAAATCAAATCGCACTTCTCGGCGACCTCCGCCATGCTGTTGGTAGCCCGTATTTTTTCGGATAAATCCACCTCCTGATGCCGATGCGTCGCGTTAATTTGCTGCACCAAATCGGCGTTGCGGCTGTACAAAAGTACTTCCTGATTGACGGCAATGAGATTTGCGATTGCCGTACCGAAACTGCCCGAGCCGATTATTCCAATCAT
>JAHDCG010000156.1:0-4377 GCA_020629965.1 Saprospiraceae bacterium
CCCCGATTTTGAAAATCTAAAATCATTCTACCGACACCTGCACACCAATCCCGAACTCAGCTTTCACGAAGAAAATACCTCCGCCTATCTTGCTGCCGAAATGCGCAAAACGGGCTACACTGTCACCGAAAACGTAGGCGGCACGGGGATCGTTGCCGTCATGGAAAACGGGGAGGGACCGACCGTCTTGGTACGCACCGACATGGACGCGCTGCCGCTGACCGAGGCAACGGATTTGCCCTATGCCAGCAAAGTCACCGCTGTCGATGCGGAGGGAAAAACTGTCGGCGTTATGCACGCCTGCGGTCACGATATGCACATGAGCGTGTGGGCGGGCACGGCGAAAAAATTAGCAGCAAATAAAGATAAATGGAGCGGCACGGTCGTCTTCATCGGGCAGCCGGCGGAAGAACGCGGGGCGGGCGCACGGGCGATGTTGGCGGACGGACTGTACGATAAATTTCCGCGACCGGACTATGCCTTGGGCTTGCACGTCAACGCGGTACTGCCCGCCGGCACGGTCGGCTACTGCCCCGAGTTTGCGATGGCAAACGTCGATATGGTCGATATTACCGTCAAGGGCAAGGGCGGTCACGGCGCGTATCCGCACACGACTATCGATCCGGTTTTGTTGTCGGCGCGTATCGTGACCGACCTGCAAACTATTGTCAGCCGCGAAATTTCTCCTTTAGAGGCGGGCGTGGTGACGGTGGGCAGCATTCACGGCGGCGCAAAAGGAAATGTGATACCCGACGAGGTTAAATTGGAACTGACCCTGCGCAGCTACACCGACGAAAACCGCAACGGGATTATCGAAAAAGTCAAACGCATTTGCGACGGCGTGGCAATGTCCGCCGGTGTACCGCAAGAGGATTTTCCGACGGTGACGGTACGGGATGAGCATTGCCCCGCGCTGTTCAACGACGTCGAATTGACCGCACGCACGGCAGCCGTATTTACAAAAGAACTCGGCGCGGACAAGGTCAGAAAAATGCCGCCGGTGATGGGCGGCGAGGACTTTAGCGAGTACGGCAGAACCGACCCGAAAGTCCCGATTTTACTCTATTGGCTCGGCGCGGTTGAACCCGAAAAAGCAGCGGCAGCCGAACGCGGAGAAATCAGATTGCCTTCGCTGCACAATTCCGCCTTTGCTCCGGATGTGGATTTGACCTTGAAAACGGGTGTGCAAACCATGTCGGCGGCGGTGATGGATTTATTGGAGAAGCGGTAATTCCTGTAAACAATTTTCAAAAAAAAGAGTCCGAAATGCAATGAAGCATTTCGGACTCTTTTTAATAAACGAACTGTTTTTGCGAGCCTATTTCACTACCAACTTCAGCACCGAGAAAAATTCTCCGCTCTTTATTTCCGTCAAATACAAACCCGCCGGCAAATCCTGCAAAGACAAGGTATGTCTATTTTGCTCGGCCGCCAAAACGAGTTGCAGTACTGTTTCTCCCTGCACATTGCGCAAAGTCAATTTGCCGTCTTGAGCAAACAAAGGCGTGTGCACCGTCGCATAATTTTCCGCCGGGTTGGGTACGATTTCCGTCGTTTGCGCCGCAGTCGGTGTCTTGCCGTCGCTGCGCTCACCGAATACCGAATGCTGTAACAGCGGATTATAAGCAAAACTGTAATCTTCCGTTTCGCCGCTGTAATAGTCCGCACACACCTCCGGATAACCGAAGCGTGATACCGAAACGCGGCTTTGTACCGCATCCGCACCGAACAGGGAGAGAGGCAATTCTGCCGTCAGTATTCCCGTATTCCGGGTGTGTACCATTAACTCATTCGCATCGAAAAAATCTCCGTCATGGTTGCGGTCAAACCAAACGTTCCAATACAGAGACTCGTCTGCCGCTGCGCCGCCCGGCTGTAATGTCCAGATTAAATGCGTCGGTTCAATCAGCTCGCCCGTTTCATTCGTCGGCAATAATTCCGAGATTTCTGTTATGTTTTCCGTAAAATCAGTGTAACCGTCCGCGTTATTTTCTGCATAAACCACACCCGAAAAAATCGAGTTTTCGATGAAGACATCGGTATCCGTACCCGCCGATTGACAGTATTCCGCCTGCGGAGTCGCCACACTTACCGGAAATTCACGAATGATAACGTCGCCGCACATATTTTCCGCTTCATAAGTCACCGTATATTCGCCGACCGCCCAAGCGTCGCCGCTGCGCAGTATCACTTCCTCCGTTTCTTCGTCAGCGTTTGTCAGCGTAACCGTCGGCCCCGTTTGTACGAGTTCGACACAGGGTCTTTCGACTAAAAATCCGTAAGCCTCGCGACCGTTCGTCAAAGTCCGATTACCTTCGGCGTCCATGACGACGAAAGAATTTTCTTCCGTCCAATTTTCCGTATTCAGCGCGTCCGTAAATTGTGCCGCATCGCCGTTGGTTTCCGTGTAAATAAAACCTGCGGAGGTCTGCGCAATTTGCAGACCGATGCGAATATTTTCCGCGTCCGCAGGCAAAATATGACTGACAAAAAGATTTTCGCGTTCGTCATCGACGGAAGCCAAATGTGCGTTCAAATCCGCTTCCGCCGCTGTTTGTGCATCGGAAAAACTCATACTGTCTTCGCCGACATAAAGAAAATACTGATGCCCGTAAAAATCTCCGAGATACTGAAAATCTTCGTATTCCGTCGTCGGGCAGTAGTCGCATTCCGTTTCGGTATCGGGTGCATTCCAAAGCACGAGAGCTGCTTCATCCGCGGCTTCGACACAGGCTTCGATGCGCTCGGGCAGGCGACCGATTGTTAAATTCGGCGCAGTCATGGTCACATCGTAAGCGCAGCTTCCCTGCAAACCGTAACCGTCCGTTGCCGTCCATACTACGGTCGTGGTGCCTAACGGAAAGGCGGTCGGCGCGTCATTTTCCACGCTTGCCAATTCGCAGTCATCGACAAAAATCGGTTCGGGTAAGACAAGGCTCGTCATTTCTGTCGGCGTTTCTACCGTCATGTCTTCCGGACAAAAAGTCGCTGCGGGCGGATTTTCGTCGTGTACATAAACCACAATCGTATGCGTAGTTTGCAGACCGTTGACATCCGTAATTAAAACTTCGTGGTGATAGATACCGCCGATTTCGTAAGTAAATATACCTGTGTTCGTAATGCTCTCGATGCCGCAGTTATCCGTCGGATCGACGGAAACGAGTACATAAGCCGAACAATTATCCGTGCCGAAAGCAATTTCGGTGCTGCAACTCACAATTTCCGGAGCCTCCTCGTCCGTAACCGTCACTTCCTGCACACAAGTCGATTGGTTGCCGAAATCATCCGTTACCGTCCAAGTCAGCGGTGTCGTCCCGATAGGAAAAAAATCGTCTGCGGGTGCGTTGTCGGTGATGGAGGCAACGCCGCAGTTGTCATCGACAAAGGGCGGCAGTAAATTTATGTGCGCACCGCAGAGACCGGGTTCGTTGCAGGTAGAAATCGGCTGCCGGCAGGTAACTTGCGGCGGTATGGCATCCGTTACCGTCACTTCCGCCGTGCAGGAAGATACGTTGTCGTTAACATCCGTGAGGGTGAGTGTAACGGTATTGCTGCCGAAATTATCACAAGTAAAATCCGTGACATCGAGCGCGTAGATTGCAATGCCGCAAGCGTCGGTCGAGTTGCTGTCGATATCGTCGATTTCAATGCCGGCTTCACCGTTTTCATCTAAAAATACTTCGACATCCTGCGTCTGACACAGGGGAGCGATGTTATCCTCCGCAGTTACAATTGCCGTGCAGGTATTGACATTACCGTTATTGTCGGTGACGGTCAGCGTGACGATATTATCCCCGACATTTGCGCAGTCGAAAGCAGACGGTGCGAGGGTGAGGGATTGAATACCGCAAGCATCATTCGAGCCGTTATCGACTTGCGCGGCGGCGACGGTCGCATTTCCGTTGTCGTCGAGTTGCGCGGTGATATTTTGCGTCAGGCATTCGGGCAAAACATTATCCTCGACGGTCACGGTGGCTGTGCAGGTATTGACGTTACCGTTGTTATCGGTGACGGTCAGCGTGACGGTATTATCACCGACATCATTGCAGTCGAAAGCGGTCGGAGCGAGAGAGACGGACTGTATGCCGCAGGCATCGTTCGAGCCGTTATCTGTTTGCGCGGCGGTTGCGGTTGCGTTGCCGTTGTCGTCGGTTTGCACGGTGATATCTTGGGTCAGACATTCGGGGGCAACGTTATCTTCGACGGTCACGGTGGCTGTGCAGGTATTGACGTTGCCGTTGTTGTCGGTGACGGTCAGCGTGACGGTATTATCCCCGACACCGGTGCAGTCGAAAGCGGTCGGATTTAAGGATAGAGATTGAATGCCGCAGGCATCGTTCGAGCCGTTATCTGTTTGCGCGGCGGTTGCGGTTGCGT
>JAHDCG010000156.1:4477-13489 GCA_020629965.1 Saprospiraceae bacterium
ATGCCGCAGGCATCGTTCGAGCCGTTATCTGTTTGCGCGGCGGTTGCGGTTGCGTTGCCGTTGTCGTCGGTTTGCACGGTGATATCTTGGGTCAGACATTCGGGGGCAACGTTATCTTCGACGGTCACGGTGGCTGTGCAGGTATTGACGTTGCCGTTGTTGTCGGTGACGGTCAGCGTGACGGTATTATCCCCGACACCGGTGCAGTCGAAAGCGGTCGGACTCAAGGATAGAGATTGAATGCCGCAAGCGTCGTTCGAGCCGTTATCTGTTTGCGCGGCGGTTGCGGTTGCGTTGCCGCCGGCGTCGAGTTGCACGGTGATATTTTGTGTAAGACATTCGGGCAAAACATTATCTTCGACGGTCACGGTGGCCGTGCAGGTTGCCGTCAGGTTATTCACATCCGTGACGGTCAAAGTGACGGTATTGTTTGCGCCGACGTTCGCACAAGCAAAAGCGTCGAGGTCGATAGCGAGAGACTGCACGCCGCAGTTGTCGGTCGAGTTATTATCTACATCGGCAGCGACAATTACGGCACTTCCGGCAGCATTTAGAGGGATGGTAATATCTTGACAGTTCGCCGTCGGATTTTCGGTATCCGTTACGGTTACATTGAAAGAACACATTGCGGTACCTGCGTTATTAGCAGCGGTGTAAGTGACGACGGTGGTACCTTCGGGAAAAATATCGCCCGGACTGTGGGTAGAAGTCAATGTGGAGGCTCCGCCTCCCGGCGTAGGTTCGGTCCAGGTCGCCGTATTTTCACATACGCCGGCGGCGGTATTTACCGATATATCGGCGGGGCAGGTCAGTGTCGGTTCGGCTCCGCTGACGGTTATTACGGCTGTATCTTCCGAAAAGCAAGGGTCGCCGGGGGTGTATTGAGAGTAAGTCACGGTGTAGTCTCCGGACAATCCCGCCGGGTCGAAAACACCCGTTTGGGCGTCGATACAGGCGCCGCAAGCAGCGGTATATGTACCGCCGCCCGCATTACCGGGTCCCTGCGGCACGACAGCGGGGCTGTCGGTATCTAAAAAATTACCGTCTTCAATATCGACAATCGGCGGACCGGCAACAGCAGAGCCGGGTGCGCCGGAAAGAGCGACCGTAAAGTTATTTGCCGCATTGCTGTAATCTTCGGCGATGATAATGATGCGGTCTCCCGCGTTTAAGCTCAAACTCGGATCGATGAGATTGGAAGGGCAGCTCGGGTCGTTAAAGGAGGCACAGCCGGAAGCACTGCTCGCAAAGTTACAACTGATTTGATTGGCACCGTTGCCGGCGGCGGCGCAGGGAGCCACACCGGGCGGGATGACAAACACGGCCACGTCGATAAAGCCCGAAGTTGCATTTCCCGATACATTCAGGGAAAGGATACCCGAGCCGCTGATGTTCATGACAATATAGCCGGCATTCGGACCAACGTTTGCCAAACAGGACGAGCCGTCCACGTCGAAAGTGGTAAAATCAAAAGGCCCGGCGGTATTGGTGCACACCTCCGCGTAGTTATCGGCGCACTGAGCGGTTAATTTTTGGGCGGAAAAACAGAAGACAAAAAGCAGTGTCGTTAGCAACATTAACCGTATGTGAAAAAAACAGAACTTGTTCATTTTTGTGTGATTTGCAAGACCTTGTGTAGTTTTCTCAAAGCAAGGTCTCGATGTTTTTGTGTTAAAGTTTGTGTTAAGGAAGGACTCTTTGTGAATTGATGCAGTGTCGAATTTTCAATGGGTTTAAATTCATTGAAGTCGTTTCGTCAACCACACAGACTCATTAAGAACCAAAAGAGATGATACCTCACAGAATAACGTAGCCGCCGTGATAGCCGAATTTTTTAAAAAAAGCATCGAAGTAAGGCGAGGCGGCTGCCGGGGGAGGAACCGGGGCATCGAACAAGGCAGTAACCGTTTGCGTGTTTTCATCGAAACTGCAGGTCAATAAAGAACCCGAGGCAACCATGTCCGGCATCCAGCGGTCGCATTGAGTGACGAACTGACCGGGAGACCAAGATTTTCCCGGTCGCAGAGAAAAAGTCAGGACGTATTCGGCGGCCGCATTTTGTGTGACGGTCACCTGTGCAATCGAAGTGTTATAACAACTTGCAAAACAGACCTCGGCGGGGAGTAAAGTTGCGGAAGCGGTGTTAAACAGCAACAAAGACAAACATGAAAAACAGAAAAATCGAAAGTAATTTGACATAATTAGTTCATTTAAGTGTGAAAATTAGAAATTGACAAAAAGGTATCCGTGCTTCGTCAAGCAAAAGCAAAACAAAACATAAAAGACATTCCGGAGCAGACTGATTAGAAACCGGAATGATTGAAAATTATATATGTAAAAGGTGTACTGCGATTAAAATCGGCGCACCCGAGCCGCCTGTCACGGCAGGTGTGCGCGAAGGTTACGGTAGCCGGTTGTACTGCGAAAAGGATACGATGACCCGGACTGACTGACGGGCAAAAGAATGACCGTCAATACTGCGGGCAACAGAATTGATAACATAATTTTTGTGTTTAGGGCTTCGGAAACAAATACTCTACGCATTTGACAGGATTATTTTCCGTTTAAGAAACCTAAAAAATAGTTCCGTAGCTACGGCTATGCAACGATTTTTTAAATTCCTTAAACGAAAAATCCTCTCTGTCAAGCCACGTAGTTTATTTATTACCGAAGCCCTTATTTTAAAATACAGACTCGAAAAGATACACAAAGTACCTTTCCGACAGTCCGGTTTGGATATTTTACGATACTCTGCGGGAGTATCGTCAGCAGTTTTTTTACGAAAAATGTTGTAAATAAAAAAAGAGTCGGTGTGATATGCTGCTAATGAGCAGATAAAAGACGTGTAATCAGAACGGAATATCAACCGCGAGAAAATTCGGTTTGAGTATTGCAATGCGAAAAGCGTCGGATGCTGAGTCTATAAGAATTAAGAGTTTCGCTTTATTTTATATCAAAGGTAGAAAATAATCTAAATAATTTCAAACAATTAGCAAGAATTTATCAAATAAATATTTTGTTTATATGTTGGCGACCTTTTTTGGGGGCATTTTTCCACGGTTAAACAAAACTTCGTTTTGTTGAGTTTTTTACTTGTTATCAAAGAAAAATATGTAAAGCAGTGAGAGAATTCGTTAAATCAGTAAATTCACGTTTATTTTTGCAGGAGTTTTTCTTCTTGCCGCTGTTTTACCTTGTTAGGTAAGTGACCGAATAGCTGCGTAATAACTCTTTTTACAGAGAGCAAAAAAGGACTTTCCGAGTTTAACAAACCGCATTCTTATAATTTGAAATCCAAAATTCTTGAACTTTTCACAAAAAAACAATAAATAATTATCGACCCGTTAAAAAATACCGATACGCTTAAAAAAGCTGCTTTGAATTTGGGATTCTCTTACGTCGGCATTTCCAAAGCCGAAAAAATGGAACCCGAAGCACGGCGACTCGAAGGGTGGCTCAACGCCGGCTTTCATGGTAAAATGTCTTATCTGGAAAATCATTTTGAAAAGCGTATCGACCCGCGAAAACTGGTGCCGGGTGCGAAGTCGGTCGTGACTTTGATGTACAATTATTATAACCCCGAAAAGCAAAGCGACGATACCGCCCCGAAAATCAGCCGGTATGCCTACGGAAAAGATTACCATCAAATCATCAAAGCCAAACTGCGGGAACTCTTAGAAATCATGCGCACCGAAGTCGGCGACATCGACGGTCGCTGCTTTGTGGACAGTGCGCCCGTCTTGGAGCGCGACTGGGCACGGCGCAGCGGCACGGGCTGGGTCGGTAAAAATACGCTGCTCATTCACCCCAAAGCCGGGTCTTATTTCTTCCTCGCCGAATTGATTATCGACTTAAAACTCACTCCCGACGGCCCGCTCAAAGACTACTGCGGCACCTGCACCCGCTGCATCGACGCCTGCCCTACGGAAGCCATTTCGCCCGAGGGCTACGTGATGGACGGCAGCAAATGTATTTCGTATCTGACGATTGAATTAAGGGAAAATATACCTGCGGAATTTAAAGATAAAACCGACGGATGGATGTTCGGCTGCGACATCTGTCAAGAGGTCTGCCCTTGGAATCGCTTCGCCGAAAAGCACCGCGAACCGGCCTTCGAACCGCACCCGGAATTATTGGAAATGACAAAAAATGATTGGGAAGAACTGACGGAAGAGACCTTTCGTAAGGTCTTTAAAAAATCGGCGGTCAAGCGCACGAAGTACAGCGGATTGACGCGGAATATTAAGTTTTTGCAGTAGGTTTAGAGACGTTAAACTTTAGATTTTAGACGTTAAACTACCGTTTTAACCTGTTCGCCTGCAAAACAGGCATTATAAAAAAAAATAGAAAAGCCTGCTTTCGCAATAAAAAAGCGGATTAAAACAGATAAAAATCCGCTTTAATCCGCTCAATCCGCATCGTCCGCCTATCTATCAAGTCACACCCGGCAATAGTCACACGAGCAATCTAAAATCTAAAGTCTAAAGTCTGCCGTCAGGCAAGCCCCTCCATATCCCGTATCAAAATCGAGCGGCGATTAAAGTAAATTTTATTCTCTTTGCGCAATTCATTCAGCACCGAAGTCACCGTTTGGCGCGAAGTGCCGGTCAGGTTAGCGATGTCTTGTTGCGTCAGGCAGTGCTTAAACATCATTTCAAAACCGACTTTGCGACCGCGATTTTCCGCCGTATTTCTGATAAAGTCGATAATGCGTTCGCGGGCATCTTTGAAAATCAGTGCCTCCAATTTTCCTTCCGTTTTGCGCAGCCGCTCGCCGATTTTGTCCATCATTTTAAAAGCAAGCTCTGCGTTGCGCGACATAATGCTGCGGATTGCACTGACCTTTACCGCACAGACCGTCACGTCTTCATTCATGGCGCGGGCAAACTCTGTGCGGCATCGCTCGCCGACGACCCCGAGTTCGCCGAAGACCGCGCCGGGGTGAATGACATTTTTGATGATTTCTCTGCCGTCATCACTGTGCAGACCCGTTTTGACGATGCCTTTAATCAGCAAAAAAATTGTATCGCTGGGGTCGTCGAAGTGGTAGAGAAAATTAAATTTCGGGCGTTTCAGCACTTCCGAGTTGTCGGAGATAAGCTGCATTTCCGTATCGGAAAGGGTAGCGAACAAGGGGAAACGGCGCAGGATTTGAGGTGTGTCTAAGGTCTTCATAACGGAGAAATTAGTTTAGAGAATTTATTTTCAAGCGGTTTTTTATCGGTTTATGAGACAAAGGTAGGGAAGGCACAGCGAGTAAAACAGAACAAAAATAAGGGTTTGTCGTAATTTTATTTTGATAATTGTATTGTAAAATGCTGTAAATCAGATAATTAAAATTTTATTTTGTACTGTTTTGTGCAAAAGGCGGGAGGAATATCCGTTAAAAAATTTTAGACCGGAAAAAATCGTCGAGGAAGTAACAGTATGGATTTTCGGGAGCGGATTACAACGGTTGGTATTTTCAGCGTACTCAAAGGTTAACATTACGTCGAATGCTGTGAGCGAATGCGGATGAAAATAAAATCGGGGTCGATAGCCTTTAGATTTCTCCTGCCCGCATCTCCGTTTCGGGCGGGCGAAGCCGATTATCACCGACCCCGAAGTTCTACCGTCCGCCGTTCTTTGACGTTTTCAGAAATACATACCCCGCCTCCGTCGCGCCCCAGACCTGCTCGCCGGCTGCGTCCCAACCTTGATCCCAACTCACTATTTTTCCCGGCGACACGCTGACTTCCGAAGTGGCAAAACTCGCGCCGCGCAGTGATGATTTACAGGTTTTGTCGCCCGTTTTTCCGCGAAAAGAACCGTCGGCTTGCTTAATGAGGACAACTTCGCAGCCTTCTTTTAACTGCGCTTCGGCGGGCTGCATTTTTTCAAAAGGCGTTTTATCTTTCCACGCGCCGATGAAGGGTTTCGGATCTGCGAAGGTGTAAACGTAACTTTTGAAAGTCTTTTTATCAGTTTGCTCCAAGCGATACACGCGCTGTCGGTAGGGGCGGTCGGGCATAGTCGTTACGGTCTGCTCGACGTACAGCCAATGTTCCGGGCGGTCTTCCCAAATCGGGTACATGTGCAGGGTGATGTCGTAGTAAGAGGTGTCGGCGGCGGCTTGTGCGGAGGAATTAAAACTGCCCGTCATCATTGCTTTGAGTTGCATTAAATCCGAAGAGGGTGCTTTCTGCGTACCTTTTTTGACCGAACACGAAATGAGTAAACCGACTGTTAAAAGCAAAAGCGAAGTATAAATTGTTTTCATCGAAAGAGGATTTGTAATTTTTTAAAAATAAAATACGGTTTCTAACTTTCTGATAATGAAAGGTTTGGAAATTCGTATGTTTCTGTTTTGAAATTTGAAAAGGAAAGGAAGTTTGTCATTACGACATAAAAGCCTTTATCTTTGAGTTTTCAAATTTCAACACTAAGCACAAACAAACAACAATTTTGCGACAAATTTCAAAAAATACAGGTTGGTGGCACGCGTTTTACTCCGTTCGAGTGAAATAAGTGCGCTGATTTTGTGACTCATTTTTTGATAAAGCAAAATTATTCAAAGCGGCTTGTCGTTCACTCGGCAAGCCGCTTTATTTGTGTTGAATTGTTGAATCGTTGAGATGTTGAACAAGTAAATTCGACATCTGAAATCTACCCGTATAGCTATCGGGGCTAAAATCTCACAAAGCAATGACCTTAACCGACACTAAAATAAACATCAAAACCCGCATCAAACGCAAACTCGCCGACACGGTGACGCCCGTCTCGCTGTACCTCAAAATACGCGAGCATTACCGCAACAGCGTCTTGCTGGAAAGCAACGATTTTCGCAGTGCGGAAAACTCTTTCAGCCTTATCGGTATCGACCCGATTGCCACTTTCAAAGTACAAAACGGTCGCCTGACGCAACTGCTGCCTAACCAACCGAAGGTAGAATTTGCCCTGCCGAATTATACCGACGTGCCGAAGATGTTTCAGGAATATTTGCAGCAGTTCGAGGTAGAGCAAAAGGCTGACTATCAGGTGATTAACGGCTTTTTTGGGCATACTTCCTTCGACGCCGTGCAATATTTTGAAACGATAAAATTCGACCCCGAAAAGAGAAAATTCGACCTGCCGGACATCAATTACAGCTTATACCGTTTCGTCATTGCCGTCAATCACTACAAAGACGAGATGTACTTTTTGGAAAACATTCCCGCAGGGGAGGAGTCGCAGTCGGAGCAGTTGGAAAGACGCTTGGCAATTACGCACATCACGACGCAAAATTCTTTTAAAACCGAAGGCAAAGAGACCTCGAATTTGACCGATGAGGCATTTAAAGATTTGGTAAAAAAAGGCAAGACTTACTGTCAGGCGGGCGATGTTTTTCAGTTGGTGTACAGCCGGCAATTTCAGCAAAAATACAGCGGTGATGATTTTAACGTGTATCGCGTGTTGCGCAGTATCAATCCGTCGCCTTATCTGTTTTATTTTGACTACGGCGATTACAAAATTTTCGGCAGCAGCCCCGAGGCGCAGATGGTGATAAAAGACAAAGTCGCAAGCGTCAATCCCATCGCCGGCACCTACAAACGCAGCGGCGATGACACCGAAGACCGCCGCCGTGCCGCCGCCCTGGCTAAAGACCCCAAGGAAAATGCCGAACACATTATGCTTGTAGATTTGGCGCGTAACGACCTCGGTCGGTGCAGCAGCGAGGTGACGGTAAATAAACTGAAAGAGGTGCAATACTTCAGTCACGTCATTCACTTGGTCAGCAATGTCAAAGGCAAACTGAACGCCGACGCCAATCCGGTGCAGGTTTTCGGCGACACCTTCCCGGCGGGCACTTTGTCGGGTGCCCCCAAATACCGCGCTTTGGAATTGATAAACGAACACGAAAACCAAAATCGCGGTTTTTACGGCGGCGGCATCGGTTTTATTGACTTCAACGGCGACATGAATCAGGCCATCGTCATCCGCTCGTTTATGTCGATGAACAATACGCTGCACTATCAAGCGGGCGCGGGCATCGTGGTCAGCAGCGACGAGGAAAGCGAACTGCAGGAAGTGAATAACAAACTCGGCGCCCTGACGAAAGCTTTAAAGGAAGCGGAAAAACTTTGAGGAATTACGAATTACGATGTACGATTTACGAGGGGATTTCGTGATTTGCTTAAAATTGTGCCGTAATTGAATTTTACTTTTTTCTCTTGAGATTTGATAATTTTGTGCTTCTTATTATTGTCAGTCCATCAACTACCAACCATCAACCATCAACCACACTGCATGAAACTTTTAGTTCTCGATAATTACGACTCCTTTACCTACAACCTCGTCCAATATATCCAAGAGATACTCGGGCAGGACATCGACGTCTTTCGCAATGACAAAATCAGCGTGGAGGCGGTCGATGAATACGACGCGATTATTTTGAGTCCCGGTCCCGGGCTGCCGAAAGACGCGGGCATAATGCCTGCGCTCATTAAAGCGTATGCGCATCGCAAAGCGATATTCGGGGTTTGCCTCGGGCATCAGGCTATCGGGGAGGCGTTTGGCGGTGAGGTGTATAATTTGGCGCAGGTGTATCACGGTATCGAGACGCCGATGCAAGTCACGCAGCCCGATGTCATTTTTCAGGGTATTCCCGAAAAGTTTAATGCCGGACGGTATCACTCTTGGTCGGTGCGCAGGGAGAATTTGCCCGACTGTTTTGAGGTGACGGCGGAGGCGGAAGACGGAACGATTATGGCGATGCGGCACAAAATTTACAATGTGCGCGGCGTGCAATTTCACCCCGAAAGCGTGATGACCGAACACGGCAAAGCAATGCTGCGTAATTGGTTGGAATATCAGCGCGGTTTGATTAAGGCGCGGGAAGATTTGTCGGAGGCGTTGGTGTGATTGAAGTTGTGTCATTTTGTAGAGACCTGCAACTGCACGTCTAAGAAAAGTACAAATTCAATTTGAGAATATTGGATTTCACATTCCGGGGCAGACGTCGCAGTGCAACGTCTCTACGCAGCAGGAAAGAAT
>JAHDCG010000157.1 GCA_020629965.1 Saprospiraceae bacterium
CAATCTTCCCTTGAAAAATAATCTCACCGCCCGCCGTGCCCGCGCCCGGTCCGGTCTCGATGAGGTAGTCCGCGCTGCGGATAAAACCCGCGTCGTGTTCCGTGACGATGACCGTATTGCCGGCGGCGATGAGTTTGCGCAGTATTTTCAGCAAGGCGGAAATTTGTGCTTTATCTAAGCCGACAGTCGGTTCATCCAAGACGTAAATCACGCCGAAAAGATGATTGGCTAACTGCCCCGCGAGGGTGACGCGCTGCCGTTCTCCGCCCGAAAGGGTAGCAGCGGCGCGGTCTAAAGTCAGGTAGCCGAGACCGAGTTCGCCGAGCGTTTGCAAGGATTTTATGACGCCGGGTAAAACGGCTTGACTGATGGCTGAAATTGTTTTATCGGTTTGATTATCAGTATTTTGTAAAAAATTTAAGCTCTCCGAAATGCTTAACTGCGTCAGTTCGTGAATGTTTTTTTCGAGAAAAGTCGTGTGCAATAATTCGGGTTTTAATCGGCTGCCGTGACAGGTCGGGCAGGTGACTTCATGCAGCATCGCTTCCAAATATGCGATGTTTTTGTTGTTGCGTTTGCGGCCGTATTCCTCGTCGATGTAGCCGCAAAGTCCGCGCCACACCGCTTTAATTTCCTGCGTGCCCGTGCGTGATTTTGCGGTAAAATGCCAAGTCGTTTCCCAAATTTTTTCGCCGGTGCCGTAGAGGGTGAGGTGTTGAATTTCGGGCGGTAAATCCTGCCACGGTTGGTTCAAGTCGAACTCTTTTTGCCGGGCAACTTCCCGCAGTATCGCCGCAAATTGCCCCTCCGCATCTGCGTAATAAGCGAGAGCTTTATTGTCGGAAGTCGCGCCGTTTAACATTGGTTTTTCCGGCGAAACGATGACTTTATCCGGGTCGCAACGCCGCTGCCGACCGAGACCCGCACAGTCCGGGCAGGCCCCCGCATGATGATTGAACGAAAAATGTTGCGCCGTAAAATCCGCTCCGTTTTGCTGCGCAATGCGCGCATACAGCAATCGCAACGCTGCATAAATGCCCGTCAGAGTGCCGACCGTCGAGCGCGGTGAAGGCTTCCCGCCCCGGCGATTGATGCCGATAGCCGGACTCAAGCCCGCAAAGGATTTAATCTGCGCCGCGCTGTTTTGCTGTAAAAAAGTGCGGTGATAAGTCGAAAGCGACTCCGTAAAACGCGCGTTGGCTTCCGCAAAAATCGTGTCATAGACTAAGGAAGATTTGCCGCTGCCGGACAAACCCGTGACCACCGTCAATTGATTTTTCGGAATGCGGACATCGACGTTTTTCAGGTTGTGAGTCGTGATGCCGTTGAGCATAATTGCGGAATTATCGACCTCGATTTCCGCATTTTCTGTCGGCAAAGATTGAAAAACCGGCGGCTGCGGTGCGCCCCGATTTATAATATAACCGCCGTTTTTACCGCCTTCCGGCCCGAGTTCTACGTGTCGGTCGCAGTGTGCAATGACCGTTTCGTCCTGCTCGATACAGACGATAGTATTGCCGCGCTGTTTGATGCGGTCGAAGAGTTGCAGCAGCGATTGAATATTGTCACGGTGCAAGCCGATACTCGGTTCGAGAATGACATACAGCGTGTCGCCGGTGTCTTTTTTTTGCAGTTGATTGGCGATTTTGATGCGTTGTCCTTCGCCGCCCGAAAGCGTGGTTGAGGACTGCCCGAGAGTCAGGTAGCCGAGTCCGATTTCGTGTAAAATTTTCAAACCGTGCAGTACTTTTTTATCGTCTGTGAAGAAGGTGACGGCTTCGTCGATTGACATTTCATAAACGTCGGCAATCGACTTGTTTTTGTACTTGATTTGCAGCGTCGCTTCGTTAAATCGCTTACCGTGGCAAGTGCCGCAGACCAAATCCACATTCCCCAAAAAGTGCATCCCGATTTGGATTTTACCCGCGCCCTGACAGGTCTCGCAGCGACCGCCTTTGTTGTTGAAAGAAAAACGCGACTTAGTAAATCGCGCCGCTTTTGCCGCCGGCTGCGCCGCAAAAATATCGCGGATGTAATCGGATAAGCCGAGATAGGTCGCAGGGTTGCTGCGCGGCGTTTTGCCGATGGGAGACCGGTCGATAAAGATGAGTTTGTCGATTGCGTCTAAGTTCTCGCAACGCGTAATTTTGACGGGTCTATCGACCGGCTGATTCAAGTGCCGCCGCACCGCCGGCAGTAAAGTTTCGCGCACCAAAGCCGCTTTGCCCGCGCCCGATTTTCCGCTGACGACGTTGAGTTTTCCGAGCAGAAAATCGACGTCGAGGTGTTTTAAATTGCGGGCGTAACAGTTGATTAGGCGGAGGGATTTTTCTCTTTCAGCCGGGTCAGGGTTACTAAGCCTCGGAGGCTTAGTAACCCTTTGCGTTTCCTTGGGCGCTGCCGTAATCGCCCGAAAAGTCGGACTGACTTCCGCCAAATCTGTTTGTTCGATAAATTCCGCAAACGCCCCGTTAAACAAAATTTCGCCGCCGTCGATACCCGCGCCCGGACCGAGTTCGAGGAGGTGGTCGGCGGCGCGAATCGTGTTCAAATCATGCTCGACGACGATGACCGTATTGCCTTTTTTGACGAGTCGTTTGAGGTGAAAAACCAGCCGTGCGTTCTCCGCCGGGTGCAGTCCGATACTCGGTTCGTCGAAGACATACAGCACATCGCTGAGCGGCACTAATAGCTGATTGGCGACGCGAATGCGCTGAATTTCACTCGCCCGCAGCGACTGCGCCGGTCGGTCTAAAGTCAGGTGACCCAAGCCCAAATCTATGAGTAAATCGAGCTGTGCCGCGATTTTTTTAACAATCTCCGCCGCCGCGCCCTGCCGAGTCACCGTTTCCGTCCAAGTCCTCAATTCGCGCACCTCGAATGTCACGATTTCCGCAATGGATTTCCCGTCGATGCGGACACTGCGGGCGGTGTCGTTGAGGCGCGTGCCGGCGCAGGCGGGGCAGGTCACGGCGTGCACATATTTGAGAATATTGGCGTTGCGGTCACGCCGCAGAATATCGGACATAATCGGAATCATGCCTTTGTAAAAACCCTCTTCGCGCGGTTTGGCTTTGATGCCCGTCCATTTCAGGCGTGACTCCAAGCTGTGTTTGCCGAAAGGCACTTTGATTTTTTCGCTGCCGTAAAGAATGACTTTTTGCTGCGCCTCGGTCAGGTCTCGCCACGGAATATCGACGTTAAAACCTTCGGCTTCGCAGACCCGATTCAGTACGTCGATAGTGACCTGTGAGTACATGATGTAGCCGGTGGGCAGGGTCGGCGCGAGTGCGCCCTCGCGGATGGTTTTTTCGGGAAAAACGATGAGTTTGCGCAGGTCGATTTCTTCCTGCTTACCGATGCCGTTGCACTGCGGACATTTGCCGACGGGCGAGTTAAAAGAGAACAGCGCGCGGGAGAGTTTGACGTTTTCGCTCGTCTTACCCGCACGCGCGTAGAGCAGCCGCAGCAGATCGTAAATGTCGGAAAGCGTGCCGACGGTAGAGCGCGCATGACCGCCGCCGGTGCGTTGCCCGACGGCGATGACGGGCGACAGACCTTCGATGCTTTCGACCTCGGGGCGGTTGAGTTTGCCGGCGAATTGACGGGCAAAAGCGGGCAGCGTCTCGAAGTATCTGCGCTGTCCTTCTTTGGCAATGAGTTCAAAAACGAGCGACGATTTTCCTGAGCCGGAGATACCGGTGACGGCGATGAGTTTTTGGCGGGGAAGGGAGAGGGAGAGGTTTTTTAGGTTGTTGGTTTGGGCAGTAGTGATTTTTATGGTCGGGTGCATAATTTAAATTTTTGCAAAGGTAAAAAAACGGAAGCCGACTTCTGATATTTTATTATATTTGCTTTTATGAAGCAACCTGACACTACACATAAAATCATTATCGGTGCGGCACAAAAAATGTCGGGACTAAAAGACGAGTCCGTCGATTTATATCGTGACTTCGCCGCCTTACCCGATGATTGAAATGTGGGATGAAATCATGGCACGGCAAAATCCGGCAATCAAGGCGGCTTTGTTGGCAAATAACGGTTTGGAGGCTTTTGAATTGATGCACCGCGAGTTAGACAAGGTTTGGCGCGAAAGCGCACGGGTCGTTAAATCCGGCGGTTTTATCTGCGTCAATATCGGCGATGCGACGCGCACTATTGACAAAAAATTTCCAACTTTACCCTAATCACGCGCGCATTATCAATGCTTTTCACGCTTTGGGGGTTTCTAACTTACCTAACATTTTATGGAGAAAACAGACTAATGCGCCCAATAAATTTATGGGTTCGGGCATGCTGCCGGCGGGTGCTTACGTGACTTTGGAACACGAGTGGATTTTGATTTTCAGAAAGGGCGGCAAGCGTATTTTTAAATCTTTGGAGAGCAAACTGCAAAGACAAAAAAGTTCTTTTTTTTGGGAGGAAAGAAATGTGTAGTTTTCGGATTTGTGGGATTTGAAAGGCACGCGGCAGACGCTCAAAAAGTCCGATACCCGGAAGCGAAGTGCGGCTTATCCTTTTGAAATTCCTTACCGTTTGATAAATATGTACTCGCTCAAAGGCGACACGATTTTAGACCCGTTTTTAGGTACGGGCACGACTACTTTGGCGGCAATTGCAGCGCAGCGCAACAGCGTAGGTTATGAAATCGACCCGGCATTTTCGGCGATTGTCGAGCA
Organism: Saprospiraceae bacterium; assembly: GCA_020629965.1. GTDB lineage: Bacteria > Bacteroidota > Bacteroidia > Chitinophagales > Saprospiraceae > JAHDCG01. The sequence goes on from JAHDCG010000157.1 coordinate 4,680, forward strand.
AAATATCGAGTCTTTGCCGCTTAGTTTTTACAACGCGCACATTTATAATCGCGTGGAAAAACACAAACAATTTTTGGAAGAAAGAAACGCAGATACCTCAAAAGCACCGATTAAGCATTTTAACGAAAAACTGAATATGCAGGTAATGACGGCGCAGGAGAGGTAAATCAATTTTTCTTTTGTGACGGAGGTGGCGTTTGCGGACAATATTATTTCAGCGCATTATCGGGAGAGAAAGCCGGAGGAGAGTGAAATTCCGTTTCGTAAAAATTCCGAAACTTCTTTGAGTTTAGTTTGATTGATTTCGGGGTTTGATATTTTTAGTTTCATGTATTGTTTTTTGTTTCAAGACGCGTAATTTCTAAAGTCAAGTCTCTAAACTGTTGAAATTCTTTCAAATATAATTTCGTAATCTTCATAATTTTTTATTGCAAAGTGAAACCTTCCGTCAAAAGTAGGGAAAATTAACCGCTTTGTACGAAATAAAAACAGAGCCGCCGCCCGCAATCGGGACAACGACTCTGTTTTATTATTCGTATTTTTTTCCGCTCACTCCAACACCGGCAAGCCCTCCGCATCAATCCCCGCCGCCTGCATTTTCTTCTGCATCTTCTCAATCAACCTATCCTGCGCCGCGATTTTAGCTTTGAGTTGCTTAATCTCGGCGACCTGGTCTTCTGTGATAGAAAAAAGCTCGATGATGTAGGCTTCGTCGGCTTTTTGCAAATCTTTCGGAGGCATTATTTCTTCTATACGAATATTACTTTTCCCCTTACTTTTTCCGGAAATTTCTTTCGCTATGCGCGCTACTTGTTTCCGTTGTTGCGGAGTCATATTTTCTAACAGCATGATTGGCTATTTTTTTTCAACAATGAAATATTGATATTGTACTTTGGCACGGACTTCTTTTATCTCGTTATCAAACGTTACACCCTTGATGATATAACCGTTTTTAAATTCAAGATGATGCATGACTATTATACGACTGTAAAAATCGGTACGCCTTTGGTCACTACCCGAAAAAAGAACAACTTTGTCGGGATATTTTTCAAAAAATAAAGGCAACGTCTGAATGACGGTAGCTACAACTTTAACAATATCTCCGTTATTAGAGTTTACACTATCGTCAAGATCAAATAATTCCGAAGCTAAATCCCCGAAACCTAAGTTAAAAACATCTCCGTCAATTAAGTCGTAACGTACTACTTTGGTAATTTCACCTTTTTTTCCTTTACTGATGAATGTGAAAATTAACGGATTGATACGTTGAACGCGATACGCAGGTAAATTCATGTCTTTCTCATAGTTTTTTTTGTCTGACAAATATACAAAATGTTTCGTCAGCCGACAAACTATGTTATTTTCATCTTTTCAATCAACCTATCTTGCGCCGCGATTTTAGCTTTGAGTTGCTTAATCTCGGCGATTTGATTTTCTGCAAGCGTGAAAAGCTCGATGATGTAGGCTTCGTCGGCTTTTTGCAAATCTTTCGGAGGCATTATTTCTTCTGTACGATTATTATTTTTCTCCCCGCAAATGGCTAAAAATATATCTGTCGTCACACAAAACCTTTCCGCAAACAATTATTATTTTCGACTCCTGTAACAATCCCTCTGCCCCTGCGTCACCCTCGCATACGGGCTGCAACAAACGCCTGATTTTCCTTCACCTAAAATTCATTTCATCATGAAAAAAGTACTTTTACTTTTTCTCCTTTTCTGCCTCGCCTTCGGCAATCTCCGTGCTCAATCTGAAAGTCAACTCACTAAAACATGGACGGTCGGTTTAGAACTCATCGGACTCGATTTTATCGGTGAATTTCCGGTCTCGGAGCGCGCTACGTTCAGAGTTTCCGCCGCCGGTTTTTTGCATACCGCTCGCGTCGAAGTCATTGAAGAAGACTTCACCACGCGACTCGGTCTGCGTGCCGTCGGTACCGCAACTTACCGCTATTACTACCGCATCAAAGACATCAATCGCAAAGGGAAACCGCTGCTTTTTAATTCGGGCAATTTTATCTTCGGAGAGTTTAAAGGCAGTCAGGTATTGTACCAAAAACGACCCGACGATTTTCAACGTAGTTACGATGATTTTAGTACTACCGTCGGCGCGGGGTGGGGCATACAGCGCATGTACCGCAACGGATTTGTGTTTTCTTTGGGCATCGGTCCGGGCTACGATATTTTAGAACAGCACTTTACTTGGATTGGTGAACTGACGCTCGGTATTCGCTTAAATCAAAGAAACTAAAACCGTTTTTCTTAACGGCAAAAAAGCTGCAATGCGGGTTGAAAAACTCTATTGCAGCTTTTTTTTTATTTTAAAAAATGAAAACCGGACATTCACGGCGTTTGGCGACTCTCTGCTCTCCGCTCTCCACTTTGCTGCAAAAAAACAAAACCCTCCCCAAACTTGTTAAAGTCCTCCCTTTGCCCGTAAATTGCCGACCGATACCAATACAAATTATAAAAGTTTTTAATGAGAAAATACATCAGTAAAGTTTTAGAAAACCTCCCCGCCGATTGGCTCGAATTGACCACGCACCGCCTTGACATTTACAACGAAAAATTAGCGAAATTTCAGTTTTTAGAGCATTTTGAAGTCTTGTATCAAGGCGGCAATGCCGATAAATCCGCTTTGAGCGTCTTGCCGACCGCCTTCGATTACATTCGTTTGGGGCATCCCTTGTCTTGTGTGTTGGAATGGGTAATCGGAAAATTGCAGGATTTGCCCGCCGAAAACGTCATTGGTTTTGCTTCGCAAACGGCTCCCGTATTGGCGGTTTTGCGTAAAAATTTATTGGAAAATAAGCAAACTAAAATCTTTTATACGGGCGATTTGCCGCCGTATTTCGATGCCGAAATATTACGCACGGTGTACGATTACAAATTTTCTTTGCAGCAGGTTAAAAGCGCGGACGAGGTTCCCGCTTTCGACGGCAGCACCGTTTTTATCACACAGGCAAATGAAATTAAAACGAGCGAATTTCCCGAAAACATCGACTTTCTCGTCCATCTTTATCCCCAACTCGGCAGTATTATTTTAATCAACGACAACCTAAATCCCGACTACATTTCCGAAATTCAACACGTCCGCCGCCGCGAAACTATCGCCATGACCCCGGCGGATTGCCTGACCGCCTTGCACGCCTACGCACAACATATGCCGCTGACCGAGCAAAAAACTTCAATCGATGCCGACCGCAAAACGGTTGCCGCTGCACTCGCACAAATTACCGGCATCGACACCGAAGCCCTCTTGGGGTCGAGCGGACTTTCCGTACAATACGCCGTAATGATGGGCCTCATCCACGCCGCCCGCGCAACGCACCCCGGCAAAGCGATAAAAATCATCGTGCCGCCCAACTGCTACGGCGGCACCAACGACCAAGCCCGCCGCGTAGCTGCCTGCCTCGCCGATACGGAAGTCGTTGACCTCCCCGTGGACGGCGACAACGACATGGTACAAAGCGTCAATACCGTGCTCGATAAATTGGCAAAAGAAGATGCCGTTCCATACATCATCGCCGAAATACCGACCAACCCCCGCGTGGAAGTGCCCGATTTGGCAGCCCTGAAGAATGCCCTGACCGCCGAGCGCAAAACGGTGACAGGTGCAACGGCCGTCGAACCCGTTTTCATTTTAGACCAGACCTTCTGCCCGAACGTAAAATTTTTAGCGGAAGGCGGCGTATTCTCCGAGGTACGCACGATTTCTTACGCCAGCGGTTCCAAATTTCCGAGCGGCGGCAAGGTCAATGCGGGCTACTGCGTCGGCAATAAAAAGACGGCGGCATTGATGCAAAAAGTCGCTCTGCACCTGCGTTTGTGCGACAACGAAGCGACCGATTTTCAGGTCAAAATTTTAGCCGAACAACTGCCCTCGATGTTAGACAGAATAAAAGCTGCCTACGAAAATACCCGCGAATTTGTCGATTTCATCAAAGAAACCATGCCCGCCGCGAAGATTAATTTTGTCTCGGAAGAGTTGGCGGCGCAAGGATTTACGCCTTCGGTTTTCAGTTTAGACCTGCCAACCAAAGGCGAAACGGAACTCGAAAGGGAAATGTACAAACGGAAATTAAATCATAAATTGATAAAAATGATGATTACCGCAATTCCCGCAGAAAGCAAGTACTGCGTGAGTTACGGACAGTTAAAGGGCTGCTATTGGACGATACCGGCGACCTCGACGCAAGGCACGACGAAGGAAAGCGATAAGGATTACATCGCGCGGGTCGCCCTGTCGGGCAAGATGAATTTGGAAAAACACAAAACGGTTTTTGCGGAGTTTGCGGAGGGGGTGTAGGTTACGATTGTGAATATGTTGGATAATTCTTCAAGAAGTTGTATTTTAGCTAAAATTAATCAAATCAAATCGTGAAAATTTATTTAGACTCCTGCTCAATTCAAAGACCTTTAGACGACCAAACACAATTGCGAATTGCTACGGAAACACAAATAATAACGGGAATTTTTGCCTTGTGGAAAGACGGACACTTTAAACTCGTAGGTTCAGATGCACTAAACTATGAAGCGAAAAATATCCCGGATGAAGATAGAAAAGCGTTCATTCCGGAAATTTTAAATGACCTAAGTCCGTTTATTGAATTAACGGAGGAAGTAAAAATCACAGCAGTAAAATATAGAAATGCAGGCATAAAACCTTTAGACGCTTTGCACTTAGCAAGTGCTGTAATTGCTCAAGCAGACTTTTTTTGTAGCTGTGATGATAATTCTTAAAAAGGCAAAAAAAGTTGATACAGAAAAAACTGTTGTAGTTTCTGTTCTTGAATTATTAAATCATATCCAATGACAATGACCACACTACCATTAAAAGAAATCAATCATCAAGCAATCAGAATATTGTGTCGGGAGTTAGGTATAGCTAACACCATTCGATTTATTCATCAATATTCTAACGGTGCGGGTAATTATACAGAAGAAAGAGAAGCCTATTTTGAGAATAAATCTTTAGAGGATATATTCGAGGAAATCGAGGACTCAAAAAAGAAATCTTTAAAATAAGGGTCGGTTATAAATAGGTACGAGGCACTTATTTTCAAAAAGGGAGAAGAAATTTGAAAACCGGTTTTCTTTTCTTGCCCAAAGTGCCCCGTACCTTTTGCCGAAAAAAAATCAGCGTAAATCTTAAAAAATCTTAACCAATCAGCGTAAAAAAAAGACTACAAAATCAATCGGCAGTGGTGAGCTACAACCTTTACAACCTAAAAAAACTTTTCAACCTTTACAAAACCTTATCCAAAGTAATCGGCAACTCCCGCACCCGCTTCCCCGTCGCATTAAAAACCGCATTCGCAATCGCGGCGGCGACCCCGACAATGCCGATTTCGCCCAATCCTTTGGCGCCGAGCGGGTTCACGATGTCGTCTTCTTCCTCCACAAAAATTACTTCCTGCTCTTGAATATCGGCGTGTACCGCAACGTGGTATTCCGCTAAATTCGCATTCATAATGCGACCGTTGCGCGGGTCGATCATGCCCTCTTCTTCGAGTGCGGCACTGATACCCCACACATTACCGCCGATGATTTGACTGCGCGCCGTTTTCGGGTTTAAAATCTTTCCGCCCGCCACCGCCGTGACGATTTTCGGTACGGCAATCATGCCCAAATCCGCATCGACCAAGACCTTTACCATGACGCAAGAATGCGCATAGCAGGAGTAGTTTTCACGTTCTTTGCCGGGTTCGGTGTTAGTAGTAACTTCGATTTGACTTTCGCCCGCATCGCGCAGCAGGTCGGTAAATTTTATCGTCGTATCGTTGTCCGTTGTAAAGCCGCCGTCGGCAAAAACTGCTTCTTCGGTAATCGTGCCCGTCATGCGGTCGGGGTAGGTCTTGTGCGCGAGGTCGTAAATTTTGTGGCGCAGCACTTTACTTACCGTTTTGACCGCCGAGCCGACCGATGCCGCCGTCCACGAGCCGCCCTGTATCGGTGCTTTCGGCAGACTCGTGTCGCCGAGAATAAATTCGGTTTTGTCCATGGAAACGCCTACCGTTTCGGCGGCAATTTGCGTCATAATCGCATACGTTCCCGCGCCGTTATCCGCTGTGCCGGAGTAAACTTTCAGCGTACCGTCGGCGTGCAAAACCGCCCGCGCCGAGGCTTTTTGCTGCATTGCTTCCCAAATACCCGTCGCCATACCGTAGCCCACGAGGTGATTACCTTCACGCCGACTGCGCGGCTGCGGATTGTAATTTTCTTTCCAACCGATAGCCTTCGCCGCCTGCGCGTAGCAAGCGCGCAATTCCTTGCTGCTGAACGGTTTATCTTCGTTATTGTCGCGCTCCGCATAGTTTTTCAGACGCAATTCCAATGGGTCGATGCCGATTTTATGCGCCAACTCATCCACGGCACTTTCCACGGCAAACATCCCCGTAGCTCCGCCCGGCGCGCGTGCATCGTTGGGGGTATAGACACTGACAGGCACAAGTCGATAGTCCGTTTTTACATTTTCACAAGCATAAATCACACCCGTAAAACCGACGACCGACTCGCTGTATTTTTCAAATTTGGAAGTCTCGCCGACGGAGTTGTGTTCTATCGAAAGCAGCTTGCCGTTTTTGTCCGCACCGAGTTTCACTTTTTGCAAATTTGCGGGGCGATGCCCGAAAGAAAACATCTGCCGGCGCGTCAAAGTCACCTTCGCCGGTCGCTCCAAAACCTTCGCCGCCAAAGCCGCCATAAACAGCTGATACTGCGGTCGTAAACCCGAGCCGAAACCCCCGCCGACATAAGGCGAAAGCACCTGCACTTTTTCTTTTTCCATGGAAAAAACGCCGCGAATGTACGCCTGACTGCCGCGCACACCCTGTATTTTATCGTAAATTTTAAAGGACTCGTTTTCTTTATCCCAAATCGCAATCGTCGCGTGCGGCTCCATGGGGTTGTGATAGTGGCGCGGTTGGTAATATTCCGCCTCGACCGTGTAGTCCGCTGCCGCAAAAGCTTTGTCCGCATCTCCGCGATTTTCGGGCGAGTCGTCCACATCTTCGTGCGTTGCTTTTTCTTGATTTTCCCGAATATCGACCGAGCATTCTTCCGCCCGGTATTCCGTTTTCACGAAGCCCGCAGCAAAACGTGCCGTTTCAAAATCCTCGGCGACAACCAAGGCAATCGGCTGACCGTTGTACAAAATCTTCTCATTGTACAGCGGACGAAACGGCTGACCCGGAGGTGCCAAAGGGTCGGAATAATCGGAGTTGATTTTGACCGATTCCGGTATATTTTCGTGGGTGAAAACGCGCAGCACACCCGGCACTTGCTCGGCACGGGCAATGTCCATATTGATGATTTCGCCTTCGGCAATTTCGCTCTGCACGACGTAGCCGTACACCATGTTTTCTTGTGCAAATTCGCCGGCGTAAGTCGCCCGACCCTGTACTTTTTTGCGACCGTCGGGGCGGTCCGCAGGTTTTCCGATATAGGTGGTATTATTCATTTTTTTTCTTTTACGGTGGACGGTGGAATGGTGGACGTTGGACGGTTTCCCGCACCGTAGCATCGGCTTCAGTCCCGATAGCTATCGGAATTGGCTAATATTAGTATAGCCGGTCGGTTGTAACCGACGCTACGATGCGGCTTCCTCTAATGCCCGCACAATTGTTTTCTTCGCTAATTCAATTTTAAAAGCATTGTGCTCGAAGCCTTTTGCGCCTTGCAGATATGCTTCCGCTAATTTTTGAAAAGCGGTGCGGTCGGCGGTCATCCCGATAATTTCCTGCTCGGCCTCCGGAATGCGCCACGGTTTGTGCGCTACACCGCCGAGGGCAAGACGGACGTCTTTTATTTTATCGCCGTCCAAAGTCAAAGCAGCTGCTGCCGAAACGACCGCAAAAGCGTAAGAGGAACGGTCGCGTACCTTAACGTAAGCACTGTTTTTTGCAAAGCCTTCGGCGGGCAAATCAATCGCCGTAATCACCTCGTCGGGCTGCAAATTCGTGTCGATGTGCGGCGTATCATTCGGCAGGCGGTGAAACTCCACCAAAGGAATACTGCGCTCTCCGTCTGCGCCCGTCACTTGCACCGTTGCGTCCAAAGCCGCGAGGGCTACGCACATATCCGAGGGGTGCGTGGCGATGCAATGTTCCGAAGTGCCGAGTACGCCGCAGATGCGATTAAAGCCGCCGACAGCACTGCAACCGCTGCCCGGTTCGCGTTTGTTACAAGGTGTGGCGGTGTCGTAAAAATAATAGCAGCGGGTGCGTTGCAGCAGGTTTCCGCCGTTGGTAGCGGCATTGCGTAACTGCGCGGACGCGCCGGAAAGTATAGCCTGTGCCAGCAGCGGATACCGATTTTCGACCGCCGCATGATAAGCCGTATCGGCATTTGTCACCAAAGCACCAAGGCGCAGACCGCCGTCTTTCTTTTCCTCGATTTTATCGAATGCCAAGCGGGTAATGTCAATCAACCGTTCCGGATTTTCGACGCGGTATTTCATTAAATCTATCAGATTGGTGCCGCCGGCAATGAATTTGGCGTGTGATTGATTTGCGGCTTCCGCTGCGGCGGCGGTGACTGATTTGGCTTCGGTATAGGTGAAATTGTTCATTTTTAAAGGTTGAAAAGGTTGTAGGGTCGGAAAGGTTTGTGCTGTCATGTCATCTGCAAAAGCACGCTTTTGTACAGACGCGGGAAAACGTATCTCTTGTTGAAGCGATTACTCTAAAATTCCGCTTTTTCTTAGCAAGACGTCCCGATAGTACGTCTCTACGG